>JAJPEW010000092.1 GCA_021166755.1 Hydrogenophaga sp.
GAAGCTCAAGCCCTCGCCCCTGGGCGTGGCGGCCGACGCCGATCTGATCGGCCAGGCCAACTACGAAGAGCACATGGAGCAGCTGCGCGAGTGCGACCTCATCATCGAGGCGATTGCCGAGCGCATGGACTGGAAGCTGGACCTGTACCAGAAGATCGCGCCCTTCGTGGCGGAACACGCCATCGTCGCGTCCAACACCTCAGGCCTGTCGATCACCAAACTGTCCGAGGCGCTGCCCGAGTCGATCAAGCCGCGCTTCTGCGGCATCCACTTCTTCAACCCGCCGCGCTACATGACGCTGGTGGAGCTGATCGCCACGCCGACCACGCAGCCGCAGATCCTGGACGACCTGGAGTCCTTTGTGACCAGCGGTGTGGGCAAGGGTGTGGTGCGCGCCAAGGACACGCCCAACTTCATCGCCAACCGCATCGGCATCGCCGGCATGCTGGCGACGATGAAAGAGGTCGAGAACTTCGGCCTGACCTACGACGTGGTCGATGACCTGACCGGCAAGCGCCTGGGACGCGCCTCCAGCGGCACCTTCCGCACCGCGGACGTGGTCGGTCTGGACACCATGGCCCACGTGATCAAGACGCTGCAGGACAACCTGAACGAGCAGACCGATCCGTTCTACGGCAGCTTCGGTACGCCCGAGGTGCTCAAGACCCTGATCGAGAAGGGTCACCTGGGTCAGAAGACCAAGGCGGGCTTCTACAAGAAGATTGGCCGTGACGTGCTGCGTTTTGAACTGGAGAGTGGTGAATACGTGCCGGGCGGCCAGAAGGCCGACGAGGTGTACGGCCGCATGCTGAAGAAGCCGGCCGCCGAACGTCTGAAGCTGCTGCGCAACAGCGAAGGGCCGCAGGGTCAGTTCCTGTGGGCTATTTTGCGCAACGGCTTCCACTACGCCGCCGTGCACCTGGCTTCGATCGCCGAGACCGCGCGTGATGTCGACCAGGCCATGCGCTGGGGCTTCGGCATGAAGCAGGGCCCCTTCGAGCTGTGGCAGGAAGCCGGGTGGCTGGAAGTCGCGAAGATGATCCAGGAGGACATCGACGCCGGCAAGGCACTGTGCAAGGCTCCGCTGCCCGACTGGGTGTTCAAAGGTCCGGTGGCCGAGGCCGGTGGTGTGCACACCGCCCAGGGTTCATGGAACCCGTCCAAGGGCGTGTTTGAAGCCCGTCGCAGCCTGCCCGTCTACGAGCGCCAGCACTTCCCCGAGCTGCTGCTGGGTGAAGCCGGTCCGAAGTTCGAGACCGCCGGCACGACGATCAGCGAAGACCGCAACCTGCGCACCTGGACGCTGGATGGTGAGGTGCTGATCGCCAGCATCAAGACCAAGATGCATACCCTCAGCCCAGAAGTCTGTGAAGGCCTGATGGCCGCCATCGACCTGGCCGAGGCCGAGTACCAGGGCCTGGTGATCTGGTCGGGCGACGAGCCGTTCAGTGCTGGCGCCGATCTGCAGGCCCTGCTGCCCGCCTTCATGGCGGTGGGCGTGGCCGCGGTGGAAGACGCCGAGGGCTTCATGCAGCAGATGATGCTGCGCTTGCGCTACGCCAGTGTGCCGGTCATCAGCGCCATGCGCGGTCTGGCGTTGGGTGGCGGCTGCGAACTGGCGGTGCACAGCGCCCGCCGCGTGGCCCACATGGAAACCTACGTCGGCCTGGTGGAAGTGGGCGTGGGCCTGATCCCTGGCGCTGGCGGCCTGACCTACATCGCCCGCCGTGCGGCCGAGAACGCGAAGACCTCCACCGGCAAGGACCTGCTGCCTTTCCTGACCGAGGGATTCACCGCCGCGGCCATGGCCAAGGTCGGTACCAGCGCCATCGAGTCGCGCGCCATTGGCTACCTGCTCGATTCGGACCTGATCGTTCCGCACAAAGACGAGGTGCTGCACGTGGCCATCAACGAAGCCAAGTCCCTGTTCAAGGGTGGCTACCGCGCACCGCACAAGCGCCTGTTCCCGGTGGCGGGACGTGACGGCAAGGCCACCATCCTGGGCCAGCTGGTCAACATGCGCGACGGCGGTTTCATCAGTCAGCACGACTTCCATATCGCCAGCCTGATCGCCAACGTGGTGACTGGCGGTGATGTCGAGTCCGGCACCCTGGTGAGCGAGGAATACCTGATGACGCTGGAGCGTCAGGCCTTCTGCGCCCTGATCGAACACCCGAAGACCCACGAGCGCATCCTGGGCATGCTCAACACCGGCAAACCTGTGCGCAACTGAGGAACCGAACATGAAACAGATACAAGACGCCTACATCGTCGCCGCCACCCGCACGCCCATCGGCCGTTCGCACAAGGGCTCGTTCAAGCACCTGCGTCCGGACGACCTGCTGGCCCATGCGCTGCGCTCGGCCATGGCCCAGGTACCGAACCTGGACCCCAAGGCTGTGGAAGACGTGATCGCCGGCTGTGCCATCCCCGAAGCCCAGCAGGGCCTGAACGTGGCGCGCATCGGTGCCATCCTGGCCGGTCTGCCCAACACCGTGGGCGGCATCACCGTCAACCGCTTCTGCGCCTCGGGCCTGTCGGCGGTGGCGATGGCGGCCGACCGCATCCGCGTCGGTGAGGCCGACGTGATGATCGCCGCCGGTACCGAGAGCATGAGCATGGTGCCCATGATGGGCAACAGCCCCAGCCTCTCGCCCACCATCTTCCGCAACACCGACGACATCGAGAGCTATGGCATCGCCTACGGCATGGGCCTGACGGCGGAGAAGGTGGCCCAGCAATGGAAGGTCAGCCGCGACGCACAGGACGCATTCGCTGTGCAGTCGCACGCCCGCGCGGTGGCCGCCATGAAGGCCGGTGAGTTCACCGACGAAATCACCCCCGTCGAAGTCATCGAGCGCAGCGTCGACCTGGCCTCGGCCGAGGTCAGCACCCGCACCCGCACCGTCAGCCTGGACGAAGGCGCGCGCCCCGACACCACGCTCGAAGGCCTGGCCAAGCTGCGCACCGTGTTCGCCGCTCGCGGCTCGGTGACGGCCGGCAACAGTTCGCAGACCAGCGACGGCGCCGGCGCGCTGATCCTGGTGAGCGAGGCCGCGCTCAAGCGCTACAACCTCACGCCGCTGGCCCGCTTCGTCAGCTACGCCAGCCGTGGTGTGCCGCCGCACATCATGGGCATCGGCCCGGTCGAGGCGATTCCGGCCGCGCTGAAGTACGCGGGCCTCAAGCAGGACGACATCGACTGGTTCGAACTGAACGAGGCCTTCGCGGCGCAGTCGCTGGCGGTCATGAACACCCTGGGCCTGGACCCGGCCAAGGTCAACCCCATGGGCGGCGCCATCGCGCTGGGCCACCCGTTGGGCGCCACCGGCGCCATCCGCTCAGCCACCGTGGTGCATGCCCTCAAACGCCACAACAAGAAGTACGGTATGGTGACCATGTGCGTGGGCATGGGCCAGGGCGCCGCTGGTATCTTTGAAAGGGTCTGACGACCCACCCCCGCGCCGCTTCGCGTCACCCCCTGAAAGGGGGCGGCACTGGCGGCCCGGCAAAGCCGGTTCCGCGGTGCCCTGGATCGAGACACATCGTCACCCAGACGACTGGGATTTTCAGACGCTATCTGCACACTAGGGACATGAGCAAACACGTCTTCGACCAGGCCATCGCACTGACCGCCACAGGTGAGGGCACCTACACCGGTGCCACCTCACCCGCCTACGCCAACATGATCGGGCCCTACGGTGGCATCACCGCCGCCACGGTGCTTCACGGGGTCATGCAGCACCCGGCGCTGCTGGGCGAGCCGCTGTCGCTCACGGTGAACTTTGCCGCTGCGCTGAACGATGGGCCGTTCGATCTGCGCGTCGAGCCAGTGCGCACCAACCGGTCGACCCAGCACTGGGTCATGAGCATCACCCAGCCTGATGCGGCCGGTGCGGTCCAGACCGTGGTCACGGCCTCCGCAGTGACCGCCGCACGGCGGGATACCTGGAGCGTGGACGACGAGCCCATGCCCGACGTCCCCGTGCCGGGCGATGTGCCGCCCTACGCCGTGCCAAGTCCAGTGGAGTGGATCAAGCGGTACGAGATGCGGCCCATTGAGGGCGCCATTCCGTCGCAGTGGGACGGCAGCGGCAGCCACAGCATCTCGCGCCTGTGGATGCGCGATACCCCTGCCCGCGCCATCGACCTGTGCAGCCTGGCCGCGCTGGCCGATGTGTTCTTCCCGCGCATCTGGCTGCGCCGCGCCACCTGGGTACCGGCGGGCACGGTGTCGATGACGGTGTATTTCCACGCGGGTTCGGCGCAGCTGGCCGAATGCGGACACGGCTGGGTGCTGGGCCAGGCACGCGCCCAGGCTTTTCGCAACGGCTTCTTCGACCAGACCGCCCAGCTCTGGAGCGAGAGCGGCCACCTGCTGGCCACCAGCCATCAGGTCGTGTACTACAAGGAGTGAGGGCTACGGCCTGCCGAGGAACAGGTACAGGCCCGTGTAGCCCTTGGGCGCACTGACCAGACCCAGATACAGGGGGCCCAGGGCGGTGTCCGCGCCGACGAAAAGGCTGCTCCCCCAGCGAAGCTTGCGCAGGCTCACGTCCTCACCGCTTTGCCAGGCATTCCCTGCCTCGATCGAGCCCCCCAGGAACACCGCCCGCGCCACGCCCGTGGCCCAGTCCTGCCGGTGGTAGTAGGTCAGGCGGCCAAAGGCCAGGCGGCTGCCAATCACCTGCCCGATGCGATAGCCCGAGAGTTGCTGGAAGCCCCCCAGCGAGTACTCGTCCAATGCCCCCACCGGCAACTGGTTCACCCGCGCCAGTCGGGTCCCCAGGTTGACGGTGTGACGTCCCCAGCTGTGGGCGTAGACGGCCGAGGCCTCGACCCGGTGCAGGCGCTCCCGCGGCAGGCCCTCAACCCGCCGCCGGCCGGTCATCAGCTCGGTCTTGAGGCGATAGCCTTCCGAGGGAAAGTTGGCGTAGTCCAGCTGGTCGGCCACCAGCGCCAGCCGCAGCCCCGACTCTCTCCAGCGCTGGACCAGCAGATGGTCATAGCAAGCAAC
>JAJPEW010000113.1 GCA_021166755.1 Hydrogenophaga sp.
CCGCCGTGCGGGATGCAGAAGGTCTTGTGCAGGTTCAGGTGGCTCACGTCACCGCCGAACTCGCCCGGTGCGGCCACGCCCACCAGCGCGTTCATGTTGGCGCCATCCACGTACACGCGGCCGCCGTGCTGGTGCACCAGGGCGCACAGCTCCTTGACCGTGGTCTCGAACACACCGTGTGTCGAAGGGTAGGTGATCATCACCGCGGCCAGCTTGTCGCTGTGCTGTTCGCACTTGGCCTTGAGGTCGGCCATGTCCACGTTGCCGTTCTCGTCGCACTTGGTCACCACCACGGTCATGCCCACCATCTGGGCCGACGCGGGGTTGGTGCCGTGCGCCGACGAGGGGATCAGGCAGATGTTGCGGTGGCTCTCGCCGCGCGAGGCATGGAAGGCCTGGATCGCGAGCAGGCCAGCGTATTCACCTTGGGAGCCAGCGTTGGGCTGCAGGCTGATGCCGGCGTAGCCCGTGGCCTGGCACAGCCAGGCGCGCAGCTGCTCGTCCAGTTCCTTGTAACCCTGCAGCTGGTCGGCCGGGGCGAAGGGATGCACGCCCGCGAATTCCGGCCAGGTGATGGGAATCATCTCGCTGGTGGCGTTGAGCTTCATGGTGCAGGAGCCCAGCGGGATCATGCTGCGGTCCAGCGCCAGGTCCTTGTCGGACAGGCTGCGGATGTAGCGCAGCATGCCAGTCTCGCTGTGGTGGCTGTCGAACACCGGGTGCGTCATGTAGGCGCTGGTGCGGCGCAGCTCGGCCGGGATCAGCGGCTCCACGCCTTTTTCGAAGGCGTCGAAGGAGGGCAGGGCCTGACCGTCTTTGGCGAACACCGACCACAGCAGGGCAATGTCCTCGCGCGTGGTGGTTTCGTCCAGCGACATGCTGACGTATTCACCCCAGGTCAGACGAAGGTTGGCGCCCTTGGACAGGGCCTTGGCGATGATCGAAGCGGCCTGGTTGCCAGCCTTGACGGTGAGCGTGTCGAAGGCCGAGTCGCTGGTCAGCGTCCAGCCCAGTTGCTGCAGGCCAGCGGCCAGCACGGCGGTGTAGCTGGCCACACGCTGGGCAATGCGCTTGAGGCCCTGCGGGCCGTGGTACACGGCATACATGCTTGCCACCACGGCCGGCAGCACCTGCGCGGTGCAGATGTTGGAGGTGGCCTTCTCGCGGCGGATGTGCTGCTCGCGCGTCTGCAGCGCCAGGCGGTAGGCCGGGTTGCCGTGAGCGTCCACGCTCACGCCCACCAGACGGCCGGGCAGCGAACGCTTGTACTCGTCACGGCAAGCCATGTAGGCGGCGTGCGGGCCGCCCGCACCCATGGGCATACCGAAGCGCTGGGTGGTGCCGACCACGATGTCGGCGTCGAACTCGCCCGGAGGCACCAGCAGAGTCAGCGCCAGCAGGTCCGCGGCCACGATGAAGGCGGCCTGTTTGGCGTGCACGGTCTGCACGTCGGTGCGCAGATCGTCGATGCGGCCGCTGGTAGACGGGTACTGCGCCAGCACGGCGAAGTAGTCGTCACCCTGAAGCGCCTCAGCCCATTCAGCGGCCGAATTCGCCAGTTTGACCGTCAGGCCCAGCGGCTTGGCACGGGTCTGGATCACCTCGATGGTCTGCGGGTGGCAGTCTCCACCCACGACAATGGCGTTGCCCTTGGCCTTGACCGAGCGCTTGGCCAGGGTCATGGCTTCGGCCGCGGCGGTAGCCTCGTCGAGCATGGAGGCGTTGGCAATGGCCATGCCGGTCAGGTCGGTGACCATGGTCTGGAAGTTGACCAGCGCCTCCATACGGCCCTGCGAAATCTCGGCCTGGTAGGGCGTGTAGGCGGTGTACCAGGCCGGGTTTTCCAGGATGTTGCGCAGGATCACGCCCGGCGTGTGGGTGCCATAGTAGCCCTGGCCGATGAAGTTGCGGTAGAGCTTGTTCTTCTGCGCGATCGCCTTGAGTTCGGCCAGCGCGGCGGCCTCGGTGGCCGCGGGCGGCAGCTGCATGCCGGCGCTGCGCGCGATGCTGCGCGGCACGATGGAGTCGATCAGCGCGCGGCGCGAGGCCTCGCCGATGACCGACAGCATGTGGGTCTCATCGGCTTCGCTGATGCCGATGTGGCGGGCGATGAACTCGCTGGCGTTTTCGAGTTCACCCAGGGGTTTGACGGAAGGCATCAGCATGGCGCGTGTCCTGGCGGGTCGGTGCTATCAGGCGTTCTTGGAAAAGGCTTCGTAGGCGGTGGCATCCAGCAGGGCGTCTACCTGGGCAGGGTCGCTGAGCTTGACCTTGAAGAACCAGCCAGCATTCAGCGGGTCGCTGTTGGCCAGGGATGGGTCGGCGCGCAGGGCTTCATTGACTTCGGTGATCTCGCCGCTGACGGGCATGTACACATCGGCCGCGGCCTTGACAGACTCGACCACGCCGGCCACGTCCTTCTGGGCAAAGGTCTTGCCCACTTCGGGCAGGTCGACGAACACCACATCGCCCAGCGCGTCCTGCGCGTGGTGGGTGATGCCGACGGTGGCGACGCCGCCGTCAACGGTGATCCATTCGTGGTCTTCGGTGTACTTGGTGGTCATGGTGGGCTCCGGTTAGAAAGGTTGAATCGGGGGCAGGTACGCAGCGGCGCAGGGGGTCATCCCCTGAAATAGCGGTTGGGCACAAAGGGCATGGGCGCGACTTCCATCGGCACGGCCTTGCCGCGCACCAGCGCCTGGATGCGGGAACCGACGGCGGCGAATTCGGGTTTGACGTAGCCCATGGCCACGGGCTTGTCGGCACTCGGGCCGAGCAGGCCGCTGGTGACCTCACCGATGGTCTCGCCTTGCAGGTCCTGCAGTTCCGTGTGTTCGCGCACCGGCACGCGCTCCAGGGCGATCAGGCCGACACGCTTGCGCGTCAGGGCCTGAGTGCCGTCGAGTTGGGCCAGCACCAGATCCGAACCCGGGAAGCCGCCAGCGCGCTCACCGCCGGTACGCCTCACTTTCTGCATGGCCCAGTTCAGCGCGGCCTCAACCGGGGTGGTCGTCACGTCGATGTCGTTGCCGTACAGGCACAGGCCGGCTTCCAGGCGCAGCGAATTGCGCGCGCCCAGGCCGATCGGCTTGACCTCCGTCTGCGCCAGCAGGGCGCGGGCGAAGGCGTCGGCGCGGTCGGCCGGCAGGGAGATCTCGAAGCCATCCTCGCCGGTGTAGCCGCTGCGGGTGATGTACAGATCGCCCCCGTTCCAGGTGGCGGGCATGCCGGTCATGAACACCAGCTGCTCGACACCCGGCAGCAGGCGGGCCAGCGCCGTTACAGCCTGCGGACCCTGCAGGGCGAGCAGGGCGCGGTCGAATTGGGGGGTCACGGTACAGCGGCCGCCAATGCGCGCCTGGATGTGTGCCAGGTCGCCATCCTTGCAGGCGCCGTTGACGATGACAAAAATGTCCGAACCGCGGTTCACGAACATCAGGTCGTCGATGATGCCGCCCTGGTCGTTGAGCAACAGGCCGTAGCGCTGCTTGTTCACGCCCAAGCCGATCACATCGACCGGCATCAGGCTCTCGAACGCAGCGGCCGCATCCGGGCCGGACAGGGTCAGCTGGCCCATGTGTGACACGTCGAACAGACCGGCGGCACTGCGGGTATGGTGGTGCTCGGCCATCAGGCCGGCGGGATACTGCACCGGCATGGCGTAGCCGGCAAAGGGCACCATGCGGGCACCGAGTTCAAGGTGCAGCGCGTGCAGCGGGGTCTTGTGCAGATCGTTCAGGTCGGACATGGCGGACTCTTGACATGGGGCAGTGGCCGCGAGCCATGGCTGCGCGGGACAAGCACGGTGCATCCGTGCGCTGCCCCACTGTCCGCTTTACCTGAGAGATTCGCGCGGGCGATGCCGCACTTGCTCCTTCGGTGGGCGGTCTGCAAGACCACCTCTCTCCAGTGGGGGACACCAGCCAGCGGCCGATGTTTGCCAGTCCTTTTGCCTGAGCGTTCAGGGCCGCTTTCGCGACCGCCTGCGCCTTCGGCGGCTGCCCGGGGGCAGCACTCTCCTGACTCGACAAGTGTACCGGATTCGGGTCCGGGCGGGGTCAGGCCGCCTGCTCCAGGAGGGTGGCCGGCAGCAGCCTGGCCAGGCGCTCGCTGATGCCGTCGGCCCGGCTGGGGCCCGCCAGCGCTTCAATGTCGCTGATCAGTGCACGGCCCACGGCCAGCATGGCGGCCGGTTCCCTGGCCTGGCGCAGGGCGTCGCGGTAGCGCTGGGCCAGCACCGGGTCCCGCCGGGCGAACATGCGTTCGCTGATGTCAAACAGGAACATGCGCGCCGTGGCCAGCGATCGGGTACCGGCAAACTGGTCGCCGTGGCCACCTTCTTCGGACGGTGTCTGTCGGGCCGGCACAGCTTTGGCACCTGTCGTACGGGGAGAGGTCCTGACCAGGTAGCCTTGCTCGATCAGGTGCTCGATGAGCGTGGCACCTGCGCCGCCGAACAGGCCAGCCAACCCTTCTTCGTCCTGTTTGCCATCGGCCAGCAGCAGCAGGGACCGCTCCCGCTGGCCGAGCGTGCGGCTGCCGGGTTTGAGTTCTTCCTTCGCTTTCTCGGTTCTGGTCAGCATGGTGTTCTCCGTCAACGGACACCGAATCTGCCAGCCGTACGTGTCAGGTGTATGAAAAAGTAACGCCGGCGCGAGGCCGGCGTTCTGCAGGGAGAGAAGGCTTACTTACATGCCCGCGTAGGTGGGGCCGCCGCCGCCCTCGGGTGTGACCCAGACGATGTTCTGTGTCGGGTCCTTGATGTCGCAGGTCTTGCAGTGCACGCAGTTCTGCGCGTTGATCACCAGCTGGTCCTGACCGTCCTTCTCGACGAACTCGTACACCCCGGCCGGGCAGTAGCGGCTCTCGGGGCCGGCGTACTTCGCCAGGTTGATCTTCACCGGCACGCTGGCGTCCTTGAGCGTCAGGTGTGCCGGCTGGTTCTCCTCGTGGTTCGTGTTGGACATGAACACGCTGGAGAGCCGGTCGAAGGTGATCACGCCGTCCGGTTTCGGGTAGGCGATCTTGGGCATCTCGGCCGCCGGCCTTAGCTTGGTGTGGTCCTTGGTCGTGTTGTGGATGGTCCAGGGCGGGGTGCTGACACCCACCTTCGGCAGGAACCAGTGCTCCACGCCGGTCATCAGTTTGCCCATCAGCGGGCTCTTCTTGAACCAGTTCTTGAAGTTGCGGTAGGTCCAGAGCTCCTCGTGCAGCCAGCTGGCCTTGAAGCCGGTTTCGAACGCGGTGAGTTCGTCGGACTGGCGGCCGGCGACCACGGCCTCAAAGGCCGCCTCGGCGCACAGCATGCCGCTCTTGATGGCCGCGTGGCTGCCCTTGATGCGCGCAGCATTCAGGAAGCCGGCGTCGCAGCCGACCAGCGCGCCACCCGGGAACACCGTCTTGGGCAGGGCCTGGGGGGTGCCGTTGTTCAGGGCGCGGGCACCGTAGCCCAGGCGCTTGCCGCCTTCGATGTGGGCCTTGATGGCCGGGTGCGTCTTCCAGCGCTGCATTTCCTCGAAAGGAGAGAGCCAGGGGTTCTGGTAGTCCAGACCGATGACGTAGCCCAGCGTGACCTTGTTGCCTTCGAGGTGGTACAGGAAGCCACCGCCGAAGGTATCGTCGCCCAGCGGCCAGCCAGCGGTGTGCACCACCAGACCGGGTTTGGCTTTCTCGGCCGGGATTTCCCACAGTTCCTTGATGCCGATGGCGAAAGTCTGGGCGTCCTTGCCGGCGTCCAGCTGGTACTTGGCAATCAGCTGCTTGCCCAGGTGGCCGCGGGCGCCTTCGGCGAACACGGTGTACTTGGCATGCAGCTCCATGCCGATCTGGAAGTTTTCGGTGGGCTCACCGTCCTTGCCAAGGCCCAGGTTGCCGGTGGCCACGCCCTTGACCGAGCCATCCTCGTTGTACAGCACCTCGGCGGCGGTGAAGCCGGGGAAGATTTCCACGCCCAAGGCTTCGGCTTGCTCACCCAGCCACTTGGTGACGGCACCCAGGCTGATGACGTAGCAGCCTTCGTTGTGGAAGTTGCGCGGCATCAGCCAGTCGGGCGTGCGCTGGGCACCGGTTTCCGACAGCACCAGCAGGTCGTCACCGGTGACCGGCTGGTTCAACGGGGCACCCAACTCTTTCCAGTTGGGGAACAGCTCGGTGATGGCCTTGGGGTCCATCACGGCGCCCGAGAGGATGTGGGCGCCGGGTTCCGAGCCTTTTTCCAGCACGCAGACGTTGATCTCGCCGCCTTTTTCGGCGGCCAGTTGCTTGAGGCGGATCGCGGTGGACAGACCGGCCGGACCGCCACCAACGACGACCACGTCGTACTCCATGGCTTCGCGCGGGCCGAACTGGGCAAGGATCTCGTCTGGTGTCATGGGGGTCTCGCAGATAATGGTTTTCAGATCGGTTCCACCGGCACGGGCGGATGTCATCGGGCGGACAGCATTTTATGTCGATCAGCCGCAAAATCGAACGACCGTGCTAATTTGATGTTTCAGGAGATTATCCCGTGTCCTATCAAATCGACCTTTCGGGCCGTGTCGCCCTGATTACCGGCGCCTCCGGCGGTCTCGGTGAGCAGTTTGCCAAGACGCTGTCCAAGGCGGGTGCCGCGGTGGTGCTGGCCAGTCGCCGCACCGACCGTCTGATGGCCTTGCGTGCCCACATCGAGGCCGAAGGCGGGGATGCCCACGTGGTGGCCATGGATGTGACGGATCTGGCCTCCATCAAGGCGGCGATTGCCCATGCCGAGACGGAGGTGGGGCCGATCGACATCCTGGTCAACAATTCCGGTGTCAGCACCACGCAGCGTCTGCAGGACGTGACCGAAGAGGATTACGACTTCGTCCTGAACACCAACACCAAGGGTGCCTTCTTCGTGGCACAGGAAGTGGCCAAGCGCATGCTGGCGCGTGCCAAGGGGCAGGCGCCGGGCACCTGGGTAGGGGGGCGCATCATCAACATCGCCTCGATGGCGGGCCTCAAGGTACTGCCGCAGATCGGCATCTACTGCATGAGCAAGGCGGCCGTGGTTCACATGACCAAGGCCATGGCAGTGGAATGGGGCAAGTTCGGCATCAACGTCAACGCCATCTGTCCCGGCTACATCGACACGGAGATCAACCACCACCACTGGCAGACCGAGCAGGGCCAGAAGCTGATCAACATGCTGCCCCGCAAGCGGGTAGGGCAGCCCGCCGACCTTGATGCGGTGCTGGTGATGCTGGCCAGCAACGAAAGCCATTTTGTCAACGGTGCGGTGATCGCGGCAGATGACGGTTTCGGCGTCTGAGCGTTTGCCGGCGGCCCTGCCGCCGGGCATGGCGGCTGGTGTCGCGGCGGGCCTGGGGGCTGGTGCCTTCTGGGGGACGACCTTCGTCGCGCCGCTCATCGCGCCCGGTTTTTCGTCAGCCGACTACACCGCCGGACGTTTCGTGGCCTGTGGCCTGTTTTCCCTGGCCTGGCTGCTCTGGCAGTCCCTGCGCGCGCCCACCGGCCAGCGCCGGGCCCTCTGGCCGGACGCCACGCAGGCCTGGGGCGCGCTGTGGCTCAGCGTGCTGGGCTACACCGGTTACTACCTGCTGCTGGTCTACGGCATTGCCGACGCCGGCGCTGCGCTGCCGGCGCTGATCATTGGCACCTTGCCGGTGTGGATGATGCTGCTGGGCAAGCCGGACCACCTGCGCTGGGCTGCCCTGGCGCCCGGCTTGCTACTGACTGCCGCCGGCATGGTGCTGATGATGGACGCCACCGCCAATGAGCTGGAAGCCAGTGGTTCCGGTCACTTCTGGCGCGGTGTCCTGCTGGCCATCGGAGCCATGCTCAGCTGGCTGGCCTTCGGTCTGCTCAACGCCCGCTGGATCCGCAGTCATCCGGGTGTCTCGTCAACGGCCTGGGCCAACTGGCTGGGCCTGGCGGCCGGGCTGGGTGGGCTGGTGCTGTGGCTGGGCTGGGGTACCGGATGGAGCGAACTGGTGACCCGCCCGGGTTTTGGTGCGTTCGTGCTGGTCTGCGCCTTCACCGGCATCGGCTCGGCCTGGATCGCGTCGGTGCTGTGGAACGTGGCCTGCCGGCGACTGAGCACCAGCCTGGCCGGTCAACTGGTGGTCAGCGAAACCGTGTTTGCCCTGATCTACGCGTTTGCCTGGCTAGGTGACTGGCCCGAGACCACCCAGCTGGTGGCTTGTGCCATGTTCCTGCTGGGCGTGGTGGCCTCGATCAGGGCTCACCGTTGAGGCCAGTCCGGGGCATAGATAAAAGGAGACTTTGGTGAAACTCGAACTGCCTGAAGACAAGAAACTGGTGCACACCATCGTCGTCCCGATCCGCTGGGGCGACATGGATGCGATGGGTCATGTGAACAACACGATCTACTTCCGCTACATGGAGATCGCCCGGCTGGACTGGTTCTTCGGCATGGGCCTGCCAGCCGATCCCAAGGGCGAAGGC
>JAJPEW010000117.1 GCA_021166755.1 Hydrogenophaga sp.
ACGCCTGCCACCCACAGTGGTGTGCTGGACGCGCTCTCAGCCTTGGGGCTGCCGGTGTGCCCCGACCGGTGTGTGGCGGCAGGGTCAGCCGGACTGGTGGCCTTTCATCAGCAGATCGAGGGCCGGCGCGATCAACTGCCCTTCGACATTGATGGCGTGGTCTACAAGGTCAATTCGCTGGCGCTGCAGCGCGAGCTCGGGTTCAAGACCCGGGAGCCCCGGTGGGCAGTGGCCCACAAGTACCCCGCCCAAGAGCAACTGACGCAGGTGCTGGGCATCGACGTGCAGGTCGGTCGCACGGGCAAACTCACGCCGGTGGCCAAGCTGGCTCCGGTGTTTGTCGGCGGTGTGACCGTGACCAACGCCACCCTGCACAACGAGGATGAAACGCGCCGAAAGGACGTGCGGATGGGGGATACGGTCATCGTCCGGCGTGCCGGCGATGTCATCCCCGAGGTGGTCGCCGTGCTGCCCGACAGGCGTCCCGAGGGGGCGCAGGTGTTTTCGATGCCCGGTACCTGCCCGGTCTGTGGCAGCGCCGCCGTGCGCGAAGAGGGTGAGGTCGACTTCCGCTGCACCGGTGGCCTGTACTGCGGTGCCCAGCGCAAGCAGGCGATCCTCCACTTTGCCCAGCGGCGGGCGGTGGACATCGAGGGTCTGGGAGACAAGCTGGTGGAACAGCTGGTGGATGCCGGCGTGGTCAAGACCCTGCCGGATCTCTACAGGCTGGGCGTCATGGCCCTGGCCAACCTGGACCGGATGGCCGAGAAATCGGCCCGCAACGTGCTGGAGGCACTGGAGAAGTCCAAGCAGACCACCTTGCCACGCTTCCTGTTTGGTCTGGGCATCCGGCATGTGGGTGAAGCAACCGCCAAGGACCTGGCCCGCCATTTCGGCAACCTGGATGCCATCATGAATGCCAGCACCGATCAGCTGCTGGCCGTCAACGATGTGGGGCCAACCGTGGCCCAGAGCATCCGCACCTTCTTCGACCAGCCCCACAACCGCGAGGTGGTCGAGCAGTTGCGCGCCTGTGGGGTCCACTGGGAAGAGGGCGCTCCGCTGGATGCCGCCTCGCTGCATCTGGCCGGTAAAACCTTCGTGTTGACCGGCACCTTTCCGACGCTGCGGCGCGAAGAAGCCAAGGCCTTGCTGGAAGCCTCGGGCGCCAAGGTGGCGGGATCGGTCAGCAAGAAAACCGACTATGTGGTCGCGGGCGAGGAAGCCGGCAGCAAGCTGGACAAGGCCCGCGAACTGGGGGTCGCGGTCATCGACGAGGCGGGCATGCTGGCCTTGCTCAGGCCGTAAGGGCCCGTCTCGCCCTTCCACTCATTTGAACTTGTAGTGGTCGCGGTTGAGCACCGCTGCCACTGCAGTGACGTCCTCGGGGAACAGTCCGAGGTTCATGGTCGTGTTGCACATCTCGACCATCCCCCGCAACAGGCCGGCGGTGTTGATCTTGCCAGCCGGTTTATACATGGCACTGCCATCTCCCCCGACCTTGCTGATATGGCACTGCGTGCACTTGTGTTCGGCGATCAGCTTTTCACCCAGCGCGATATCGGCGCCCTTGAAAATGTCGGCACCCTGGGCGCGCGCGACCCCGGCGGTCCAGACCAGACCGCCTGCCACCAGCAGGCACGCCAGCCACCGCAGGCGACGGCTGGCCAGGGATTCATGACGGGGAGCTGTGGTCGTGGATGGCTTCATGGGGGTCTCCGGTGAAACGGGTGTTTCTCTGCAAGAATTGACTCTACCGGGCTCCCGGGTGAATGCCATCGGGGGTATTCCCGGTACCGATCCTCTTTTCATTTTTCAATGTCCATGACTGTCCACGCCATCCTCAAGATGGGTGACCCGCGCCTGCTCAGGGTTGCCCAAGCGGTCACCGCCTTCGACACCCCCGAGCTTCACCAGCTCATCGCGGACATGGACGAGACGATGCTGGCGGCCAACGGGGCTGGCCTGGCCGCACCCCAGATCGGGGTGGACCTCCAGGTGGTGATCTTTGGCACCGGTCGCCCGAATCCCCGGTACCCGGATGCTCCCATCGTGCCCCGCACGGTGCTGATCAACCCGGTCATCACCCCACTCGATGCCGAGGAAGAAGAGGGCTGGGAAGGCTGCCTGTCGGTGCCCGGCCTGCGCGGGGTGGTGCCTCGCTGGCGGCGTATCCGCTACCAGGGATTCGATCCGTTCGGTCGCCCCATCGAGCGGGAGGCAGAGGGGTTCCACGCGCGGGTGGTTCAGCACGAATGCGATCACCTGATGGGCGTGCTCTATCCCATGCGGGTGCGGGATTTCACCCGTTTTGGCTTCAGTGAGGTCCTGTTTCCTGGTCTGGATGCGTCCGCTGACGACGACTGAAGCTGGGCCTAACCGGCCATCAGGCCGCCAGCACCTCCAGCAGCCGGGTTTCGATTTCGATCTGTCGCTTGTTGACCTGAAGTTGCGGACCGCTGATGAGGAAGGTGTCTTCCACCCGTTCCCCCAGGGTCGAAATCTTGGCCAGTTGCACGCTGATGTCGTGCTCGGCCAGCACCCGGGCAATGCCGTACAGCAGACCTGCGCGATCGCCCGCCGATACGTTCAGCAGCCAGTGCTGCGCCTTTTCGTCGGGCCGAAGGTCGACCCTTGGTGCGATCGGAAAGCTCTTGACGCGGCGTGACAGTCGGCCTTTGGTCGGCTGTGGCAGCGGGTTGCTGACGTCAATGGCCTGTGCCAGGTTCTTCTCGACCATGGCCACCAGTTCGCGGTAGTGCTCGGAAAGTGAAGGCGAGACCACCTGAAAGGAGTCCAGGGCGTGACCGTCACGGGTGGTGTGGATGCGCGCCTCCAGAATGGAGAAACCGGCGTTGTCGAAGTAGCCGCAGATGCGGGCGAACAGGTCCGACTGGTCCCGCGTGTAGACCAGCACCTGCAGCCCCTCTCCCTCGGGGGAGAGTCGCGCACGAACCACGGTCGGTGAGGTGTCGGCGCTGGTACCGTCCTGGGACCGCAGGGCCAGTGGGCGCGAGATCATGCGCGTGTGCCAGGCGATGTCATCGGCCTGGTGCCGCATGAAATAGCTCACATCCAGGGTGTCCCACAAGGCCTTGTGTGCCATGTGCGGCAGGGCGTGCAGCGCCAGCAGTGACAGTGCCTCGCGCTTTCGGGACTCGACGACGGCATCCGGATCGGGTGCCCGCCCACCCAGTGCACGCAGGGTGTAGCGATACAGGTCTTCCAGCAGCTTGCCTTTCCAGGCGTTCCACACCTTCGGACTGGTGCCCCGGATGTCGGCCACGGTGAGCAGGTACAGGGCGGTCAGGTAACGTTCATTGCCCACCCGGCGGGCGAAACCGGCGATCACCTCCGGGTCGCTCAGGTCCTCCTTCTGGGCCATCCGGCTCATGGTCAGGTGTTCGGACACCAGGAACTCGATCAGCCGGGCATCTTCCCGGGCGATACCGTGCTGGCGACAGAAGGTGCGCACGTCGCGGGCACCGAGTTCGGAGTGATCACCACCCCGACCTTTGGCGATGTCGTGGAAAAGGGCGGCCACGTACAGAATCCATGGCTTGTCCCAGCCGGAGGCCAGCTGGGAGCAGAACGGATACTCGTGGGAATGCTCGGCGATGAAAAAGCGGCGGACGTTGCGCAGCACCATCAGGATGTGCTGGTCGACCGTGTAAACATGGAACAGGTCGTGCTGCATCTGCCCCACGATGTTCCGGAAAACCCAGAGGTAGCGGCCGAGCACCGAGGTCTGGTTCATCAGCCGCATGGCGTGCGTGATGCCTTCAGGCTGCTGAAGAATGCTCAGAAACGTGGCCCGGTTGACCGGGTCGTTGCGGAACCGGGCGTTCATGATCGGTCGGGCGTTGTACAACGCCCGCAAGGTGCGCGCCGAAAACCCCTTGATGCCCACCGTGGTCTGGTAAAGCAGGAAGGTCTCCAGGATGGCGTGCGGCTGTTGCACGTACAGATCATCAGACGCCACTTCCAGCATGCTGGATTTGTCGAAGAAGCGCTCGTTGATCGGCCGCATGGGACGGACACCTGCTTCGTCGCTGGCCAGACGTTCCTCGATGTTCAGCAACAGGATCTGGTTGAGCTGGGCCACCGCCTTGGCAGCCCAGTAGTAGCGCTTCATCAGCTGTTCGCTGGCACGCTTGGTGCCGCGGGCATTCGGTGCGTTGCGGGTGCCCTCCGAGGCCAGCAGTGGCGGCACGACCGCCTTGTAGCCGAAAGACTCGGCCACCGCCGTCTGCAGATCGAACACCAGCCGGTCTTCCCGGCGACCCGAGATCAGGTGCAGGCGAGAGCGGATGAGGCTGAGCAGCGCCTCGTTGGCTTTGATCTGCCGGGCTTCCAGCGGCGTAGCCAACCCCTTGCGGGCCAGTTCGTCCCAGGTGCGCCCCAGACCTGCCGCCTTGGCCACCCACAGGATGATCTGCAGATCCCGCAGGCCCCCCGGCGACTCCTTGCAGTTGGGCTCGAGCGCGTAGGGTGTGTTCTCGAATTTCTGGTGACGCTGGCGCATCTCCAGGGTCTTGGCCACAAAGAAAGCCTTCGGGTCCATCGCCTCGCCCAGGCGTGACACCAGAGCACGGAATGCCGTGCGGCTGCCGGTCAGCAACCGGCATTCCAGCAGGGACGTCTGGATCGTGACATCCCGAGATGACTCGGCCACGCATTCGTCCATGGTGCGCACCGATGAGCCGATCTCCAGACCGGCATCCCAGCAACTGCCGATGAATGACTCGATACGGGTCTTCAGCGAATCGTCCCGCTCAACCTGGGTGCCGTCTGGCAACAGCACCAGCACGTCCACGTCCGAATGCGGGAACAGTTCGCCCCGACCGAAGCCACCGACGGCAATCAGGCTGAAGCCCACCCCGAAACCCGCCTTTTCCCACAGGCGCACCAGCAGCCGGTCGGTGCTGAGGGCCAGCTGGCGCAGCACCTGACGCACACCCCGGGGCGCCACGCCTTGCTGCAGCAAGGTGGCGCTCAGGCGGGCCTTCTCGTCTCGGTATTCCTGCCGCCACAGGGCAATTTCGTCCGGAAGCTGCGACATTGTCGTGTTCTCTCAGGGGGAAAAAAGCCCCGCCCGGCAACGGCGCCAGGGGAGGGTGGCGGCGATTGCACTCAGGCGGCGCCGATCGCGCTGGCTGGCACGAACGCCGGCAAGCCGGGATAGCCGTCCGACATCGTGAGCACTTCAAAGCCCGATTCCGTCACGAGCACCGTGTGCTCCCACTGGGCCGAAAGAGACCGGTCGCGGGTCACGATGGTCCAGCCGTCGCCCTGTTCCTTGATCTCGCGCCTTCCGGCATTGATCATGGGTTCGATGGTGAAGGTCATGCCGGGCTTGAGCACCTCCATGGTGCCAGGCTTGCCGTAGTGCAGCACCTGAGGTTCCTCATGGAACTTCTGGCCGATGCCATGCCCGCAGAACTCCCTTACCACCGAATAGCCGTGGCCCTCGGCGTAGGTCTGGATGGCATGCCCGATATCGCCCAGCCGCACGCCCGGCTTGACCATCAGGATGCCTTTCCACATGGACTCGTAAGTGACCTGGCACAGACGCTTGGCCTGAATGCTGGCCGCCGCCTCGCCGCCGACCAGGAACATGCGGCTCGTGTCGCCGTACCACCCGTCCTTGATCACGGTCACATCAATGTTGACGATGTCGCCTTTCTTGAGCGGCTTCTCATTGGGGATGCCATGGCACACCACGTGGTTGACCGACGTGCAGAGGTGGCCAGGGTAGGGAGGGTAGCCCGGTGGCTGGTACCCAACGGTGGCCGACACGGTTCCCTGCTTTTTCATGTACTCGGCCGCCAGACGGTCGATCTCCAGCGTCGTGATGCCCGGCTGGATGAACGGCGTGAGGTAGTCCAGCACCTCGGAGGCCAGCCGGCCGGCCAGGCGCATGGCGGCAATGCCCGCTTCGTCTTTGTAGGTGATGCTCATGGCTGCGATTATCCCATCGCGACCCCACTTCGGTATGGGCACGGTTCCCGGCCCCTGTCGCTGCAAAGGTAAAATCAGAGGCTCCTCACCCCATCCCCGGGCGTCAAATCCCGCCCATCAGCCACAAGGCCACCCGCCGTGACCCTGCACCTGCGCTTTTTCGATGGCGGCAACGCTGTCAGCGACTTCAAAGTCCAGCAACTCCTGCCCCGCCTGCAAGCGGTTTCCGACAAGATCACGGGCCTCTCGGCCCGTTTCGTGCATCTGGCGTCCTTCGATGCCGCGCCGGATGCGGCCACGGTGGAGCGCCTCGGCCAGCTGCTGACGTACGGTGAACCGGCAACCGAGGCCTTCCAGGCTGCCGAAAAGGCTGGCGCTCCGGCCCTCTATGTGCTGCCTCGCCTGGGCACGGTCTCGCCCTGGGCCTCCAAAGCCACCGACATCGCGCACAACTGCGGCCTGGGCCTGCACCGCGTCGAGCGTCTGGTGGAGTTCCGCATCGGTCTCAAGAGCGGCCTGCTGGGCAAGGCCAGCCTGTCCGATGAGCAACTGCGCGCCGTGGCAGACCTGCTGCACGACCGCATGACCGAGTCGGTGACCACCGAGCGCAGCCAGGCCGAGGCCCTGTTCACCGAACTGCATCCGGCGCCCATGGAGCACGTGGACGTGCTGGGCGGTGGTCGTGCTGCGCTGGAAAAGGCCAACACCGATTGGGGTCTGGCCCTGGCCGACGACGAGATCGACTACCTGGTCAACGCGTTCAAGGGCCTGAACCGCAACCCGACCGACGTCGAGCTGATGATGTT
>JAJPEW010000154.1 GCA_021166755.1 Hydrogenophaga sp.
CGTCTTCCAGAATGCCAAGTCTCCGCTGATCGTGCCTTGCGCCACCGGCACCCCGATCACGGCCAAGTACCCGCCCGCAGAGAGCTTCATCTTCCGCACGTCGGCGCGCGACGCCATCCAGGCACCCTTTGTGGTGGACGACTTGGTCAAGCGCGGCTGGACCAAGGTGGCCATCTTTGCCGACTCGACCGGTTACGGTGAAGCCGGACTCAAGGACGTCGAGGCCGCCTTGGCCGCCAGGAAGCTCAAACCAGTGCACGTCGCCCGCTTCGATCTGGGCGTCAAGGACCTGACCGAGCCGCTGAAGGCCGCCCGGGAAGCCGGCGCCAACGTGATCTTCAGCTACACCGTCGGCCCGGAAAACGCCGCCATCGCCATGGGCCGACGCGATCTCAAGTGGGACGTGCCGCAGGTCGGCGCCTGGCCACTGTCTTTCCCCTTCTTCATCAAGGGTGCCGGTCCGGCGGCCGAAGGGGCGCTCATGGCCCAGACCTTCATCGCCGAGCCGAGCAATGAGAGGCGATCGTCCTTTCTGACGGCCTACTCACGCAAGTACAACCAGAAGATTGCCGTGCCCATGGCTGCCGCCCAGGCCTACGACACGACCTACCTGCTGACCTACGCCCTGTTCGGCATCCGCGACGGCAAATTCACCGGACCGGCGGTCAAGGGAGCGCTGGAGAACATCTCGCGGGTGCACTACGGCGTGGTGGCCACCTACGAGCGCCCCTTCACCGCCGAAGACAAGGATGCGGTCACCGCCAACATGCTGGTCATGGGCAAGGTCCGCAACGGAGCGATCACTTTCGCCTACCCCGAAGACGCCAAGCGCAACCTGATCGTGCAGCGAAAGAAGTAAGCCGCACCCAGTCGCCTTAGAATCCGGCCATCTACAGGAGGCCGGAGAAAACGTGCATCAAGTGTCTTTCACGCGCCTGGTCGGCGCGTTGGTTCTTTGCGGCCTGAGCGCTGCCCATGCGCCGGCACTCGCCCAGACCACCTACGCCTGCAAGGACTGGCGAGGCCAAAGCTACCGCTCGCTCAATCCCTGTCCACAGGCGCAGAAGTCGGGACTCATTCACTACGGTCCGCAAGCACAGCCCGAGCCGCGCTACCGGCCACCGGTGCAACGCATCGAACGGGCGGGCGACGAGTTGGGCTACATGAGCCCCAAATGCGCCACCCTCCAGGAAGGTATCCGCACCGCGCCCAATCGAGGGCTGAGCGACACCACGGTACGTGAGCTGCGCCTGACATTCGAGCGCGAGTGCAGTGACGAGCAGAGCAACGCACTTCGCGCTGCCAGGCAAGGACAGCGTGCACAGGAGGAGCTGAGGGAGCAGGAGCGTGAGATGGCACTGCAGCAAAAGCAGCGCAGTCAGGAGGACATCGACCGCTATCGACAGCAGTGTGCCGAAATGCGCCTCTCGATCCACCGCCGCAAACAGCGCCCCAACCCGACCGAGGGCGAACTCAGAGACCTGGCCCTCTTTGAGGATCGCTACCAGGCCCGCTGCATCCCGTCTTGATTCTGCTTAGAGGATCAGCGCGGTGCCCGTGACCGCCATGGCCGCCCCGAGCCAGGCCGCGTGCGCTGGCCGGCGGCGATAAACCAGCCACAGCAGCGGCAGCAGCAACACCGGCGTCACCGACGAGAAAATGGCCACCAGACCGGCCTGGCCATCGCGCATGGCCCGCAGGATCAGCGTCATGCCCAGGGCCATGGCCACGGCGGCACTCAGACAGGTCAGTGCCGCGTCCTGCCAGCGGACCTCCGCCTTGGCACGGGCGGGCGTCCAGCCGCTGGACCACAGCAAGCCATGCGCCGCCAGTGCCACCGTCATCCGCATGGCTGAGGCAGCCACCGCATCGATGCCCGTGCTCATCAGCGGCTTGAGCATCAATGTCGCCACCGACTGGCACAGCGCCGCCAGCAGACCCAGTGCCACACCGATGGCCAGGGCGCCGCGGGTCTGCTCCCAGTGATGGGATTCGTCCTCGCGCTTGCCCCACAGCACCGCCATCATCACCCCGCTGATCAGCAACACGCTCCCCACCAGTGCCCAGCCCCGGATGGTTTCGCTCAGAAACAGCCAGGCCAGCACGGCAGAGAACAGGGCATGGGTGGCAAACAGCACGCCGGAGCGGCGCGGCCCCAGCCGGTTCATGCAGGCAAACAGGGCGGTGTCGCCAATGAAAATGCCGATGACCCCGGACAGCCCCAGCAGCAGCAAGGCAGCGGTGTCAAGACTGCGCCACCCCCCGGTGACGAGCGCCAGCGACCAGAGGATGACGCTGGCAAACAGCATGCGCCAGCGGCTGAAGGCAATGGCGCCCAGGCGCTGCGCTGGCGGGGCAGAGAACAGGCTGGAGACGGCCCAGCAGGCCGCCGCCAGGAGTGCCAGCCATTCAGGACGCACGAGCAGGATTCAGCGCCATGGCCACGGGCCGGATCCCGCTCAGGATCCCGCCACCTTCATGCGGTTGACCAGGATCGATCCCACCGTCTTGGCACCATAGCTGTAGGCATCGGCCCCGACGGCTTCAATGCCCATGAACATGTCCCGGAGGTTGCCGGCGATGGTGATCTCGTGCACCGGGTAGGCAATGCGGCCGTCCTCGACCCAGTAGCCCGACGCGCCGCGCGAGTAGTCGCCGGTGACGTAGTTCACGCCCTGCCCCATGAGTTCGGTCACGAACAGGCCGCGCCCGAGCTTGCGCAGCATGGCGTCCAGGTCGTCACCGGGCTGGGTCAGGCGGCTGCTGAGCGTCAGGTTGTGCGAACCACCAGCGTTGCCGGTGGTGCGCATGCCCAGCTTGCGCGCGGAATAGGTGGACAGGAAATAGCCCTGCACCTTGCCGGCCGACAAGACCTTGCGCCGAACGGTGCGCACGCCCTCGTCATCAAAGGGCGCACTGCCCTTGCCGCCGATGATGTGCGGGTCCTCGAGGATGTCCAGGTGTTTGGCCATGACACGCTTGCCCAGGCTGTCGGCCAGGAAGGTGGTCTTGCGGTACAGCGCTCCACCGCTGGTGGCCTGCACGTAGGCGCCCAGCAGGCCGGCGGCCAGGGGCGATTCGAACAGCACCGGGCATTCGGTGGTGGCGATCTTGCGGCCATTCAGTCGCGCCAGCGTCCGCTCGGCGGCATAGCGCCCCACGGCTTGCGGTGTGGCCAGATCCAGCGGGTTGCGCTGAGAGCTGTACCAGTAGTCCCGCTGCATGGCAGCACCCTTGCCCGCAATCGGCGCCACCGACAGGCTGTGACGCGAGCTGGCATAGCCGCCGCTGAAGATGCCCGGTCGGCCGCGCTCGCCGCCCCGCATGTGGGCGGTGAAGAAGTGCGACTGCTGGGCCGACACGCCGGCGCCTTCGCTGTTGGTGATCTTGCGGCTGGTGGCAAAGGCGGCGTCCTCGCAGGCCAGCGCGATCTTCACCGCCTCGTCCGACGTGATGGCCCAGGGGTGAAACAGGTCGAGCTCCGGGTAGGTGTTCGCCACATCGTCGGGGTCGGGCAGGCCCGCCACTGGATCTTCAGCGGTGAACCGGGCGATGTCGTAGGCCGCCTGAACCGTCTGGCGACTGGCTGCCGGGGAGAAGTCGGACGTGGACGCATTGCCCCGCCGCTGGCCCAGGTACACCGTCACGCCCAGCGATTTGTCGCGGTTGCGCTCGACGTTTTCCAGCTCGCCCTTGCGCACGCTCACACTCAGCCCGGCGCCCTCGGACACCTCGGCGCCTGCATCGGCGGCGCCCAGCTGCTTCGCATGCGAGAGCGCCAGATCGACCAGTTCCTCGAACTGGGCACGGCTGTACTGGAATCCGGACAGGGGCTGGCGGGGGTCGGCAGGGGCCTTGGCCCCG
>JAJPEW010000190.1 GCA_021166755.1 Hydrogenophaga sp.
GTGCTGCTGTACGCGGCCGACTACATGGTTCGCAAGATGGAGGTCAAGGAGCGCTTCTTCCGTGCCGTCATGCCGATGGCCATTGCCGTCGGCGTGGTGGGCATGCTCCTGCTGGCCGAACCCGACATGGGGGCTTTCATGGTGATCGTCGTGATCGCCATGGGCATCCTGTTTCTGGGGGGTGTGAACGCCCGCATGTTCTTCCTGATCGCCCTGGTCGTGATCGCGGCGTTTGCGCTCATGGTCATGATGAGCGAGTGGCGACGGGAACGGATCTTTGCCTATCTCGACCCCTGGAGTGAAGAACATGCCCTGGGCAAGGGCTACCAGTTGTCGCATTCCCTGATTGCATTCGGGCGTGGCGAGATTTTCGGGGTCGGTCTGGGTGGCAGTGTCGAGAAGCTGCACTGGCTGCCTGAGGCGCACACCGATTTTCTGCTGGCCGTGCTGGGTGAGGAGTTCGGTCTGGTGGGCGTGCTGACCATCACCGTCCTGTTCTTCTGGCTCACCCGGCGCATCATGCACATCGGGCGCCAGGCCATCGCACTCGACCAGGTGTTCTCGGGTCTGGTGGCACAGGGTGTGGGGCTGTGGATCGGTTTCCAGGCCTTCATCAACATCGGCGTGAACCTGGGCGCCCTGCCGACCAAGGGCCTGACCCTGCCGTTGATGAGTTATGGGGGGTCGGCCATCCTGATGAACCTGGTGGCCTTGGCGGTGGTGCTCCGGGTCGACTACGAGAACCGCCAGCTGATGCGGGGAGGTCGGGCATGAGCAATGTCCACAGCCTTGCTCCGTTCACGAGGACCCCTTGTGCGCTCGTGATGGCCGGCGGTACCGGCGGGCACATTTTCCCCGGCCTGGCCGTGGCCGAAGCCCTGCGTGAGCGGGGTTGGCGCGTTCACTGGCTCGGTGCTCCCGGCAGCATGGAAAGCCGGCTGGTACCGCCGCGCGGCATCCCGCTGGAAACCATTGACTTCGGGGGCGTTCGCGGCAAGGGGCCTCTCACGCTGGCGCTGCTGCCACTGAAGCTGCTGCGGGCCTTCTGGCAGGCGCTGCAGGTCGTTCGGCGCGTCAAGCCCGATGTGGTGGTGGGCCTGGGCGGCTACATCACCTTCCCGGGCGGGATGATGGGGACGCTGCTGGGCAAGCCGCTGGTGCTGCACGAACAGAACTCGGTGGCCGGCATGGCCAACAAGGTCCTGGCGGGGATTGCCGACCGCATCTTCACGGCCTTCCCGGGTGCCTTGTCGAAGGGTGAATGGGTGGGCAATCCGCTGCGCAGCGCCTTCCTGCGTCAGGACGCGCCGGCCGAACGTTTCGCCGGTCGCACCGGGCCGCTGCGCCTGCTGGTGGTCGGCGGCAGCCTGGGCGCCAAGGCGTTGAACGATACCGTGCCCCAAGCGCTGGCCCTGATTCCCGAAGCCGAGCGCCCGCAGGTGATCCACCAGAGCGGAGAGAAGCAGATCGATGCCTTGCGTGCCAGCTACCAGACCGCAGGCGTCCAGGCCGAGCTCACCCCGTTCATCGATGACACCGCCACGGCCTTCGCACAGGCCGACCTGGTCATCGGCCGTGCGGGGGCCAGCACGGTGACCGAGATTGCCGCCGTGGGTGCGGCCGCGCTGTTCGTGCCCTTCCCGCACGCGGTCGACGATCACCAGACCGCCAACGCCCGCTTCCTCGTGGATGCCGGTGCCGCGTGGCTGGTGCCCCAGGCCGAGCTGACCCCGACGGCGCTGGCCCAGCGCCTGCGAGAGCTGCGGCGCGAACAACTCATGGAGATGGCCATCAAGGCCAAGCAGATGGAAAAGACGGAAGCGGTGCAGGCGGTCGTGACGGCCTGCGAACAACTGGCGGGAGTGAACGCACGATGAAACACGCGATCCGCCACATTCATTTTGTCGGCATCGGTGGTGCGGGCATGAGCGGCATTGCCGAGGTGCTGCTCAACCAGGGCTATGTGGTCTCTGGCAGCGATCTGGGCGAAAACGCGGCCACCCGCCGCCTGGCGGCGCTGGGAGCGAAGGTCTGCAAAGGACACGAGGCCGCCTTCATCGAGGGAGCCGACGCCATCGTCACCTCGACCGCTGTCAAGGCCGACAACCCCGAGGTGGTGGCCGCCCACGCGCGGCTCATTCCCGTGGTGCCTCGTGCCGTGATGCTGGCCGAGCTGATGCGCATGCGCAAAGGCATCGCGATTGCCGGCACTCACGGCAAGACCACGACCACCAGCCTGGTCGCCAGCGTGCTGGCGGCCGCAGACCTGGACCCCACCTTTGTCATCGGCGGACGCCTGAACAGCGCGGGGGCCAATGCCCAGCTGGGATCGGGCGAGTACATCGTGGTCGAGGCCGACGAATCCGATGCCTCCTTCCTGAACCTGTTGCCCGTGTTGTCGGTGGTCACGAACATCGATGCCGATCACATGGACACCTACGGCCACGACTTCGGCAGGCTCAAGGCCGCCTTCGTGGACTTCCTGCACAAGATGCCGTTTTACGGTGCCGCCGTGGTCTGCGTGGACGATCCGGCGATCCGCGAACTGCTGCCCCAGATCGCACGGCCGATCACCAGCTACGGACTGAGCGAGGACGCGCAGATCCGCGCGGTCAACGTGCGGGCGGTCGGCGGACAGATGCACTTCACGGTGCAACGCCGCAACGGCGAGGTCCTGCCCGATCTGGATGTGGTGCTCAACCTGCCGGGTCAGCACAACGTGCTCAACGCCCTGGCGGCGATCGGCATCGCGGTGGAGATCGGCGTCCCAGATGCCGCCGTCTTGCAGGCCCTGGCCGAGTTCAAGGGCGTCGGGCGTCGCTTCCAGCGGTACGGAGAGGCGGCGCTCCCTTCGGGCGGACACGCCACCATCGTCGATGACTACGGACACCATCCGGTCGAGATGGCCGCAACGCTGGCCGCTGCGCGGGGCGCTTTCCCCGGGCGCCGACTGGTGCTGGCCTTCCAGCCGCACCGCTACAGCCGCACCCGCGACTGTTTTGAAGACTTC
>JAJPEW010000226.1 GCA_021166755.1 Hydrogenophaga sp.
GTGTTCCGGCGCGAGGACACGCCGCCCCCGTACATCTGATGGCGCCTCAGCGCCCGCCCGTGCGGGCCAGGTAGCGTTTGCGCCAGAACAGGCCGGTCAGCACACCGGCGATCAGCGTCATCGAGCCCATCGCCCACCAGAAGCCGGCCTTCTCGTGCAGCAGCGGAATGAACTCGAAATTCATGCCGAAGATGCCCGCAATCAGGTTCAGCGGCAGGAAGATGGCCGTCAGCGCCGTCAGCGTGCGCATGATGTCGTTGGTGCGGTTGCTTTGGGCCGAGAAATGCATCTGCACGGCGGTTTCGGCGTTCTGCTCCAGCCGGCGAACATGGTGCACCACGCGCTCGATGTGCTCCAGCACGTCCCGGCTGCGCACCTTCAGCAGCTCCAGACCCCGGTGGCCGCCAAAGTGGTCGGGCTGACCCTCCACCACTTCCCAGCCGGCCAGCGCCTCGATCCAGTCCTGGATGGCCGATCGCTGGTCCTCGCAGATTTCGTCAAGCTGGTGCAGCGTGGTGCGCGCGTCCATCAGCGCGCTCCAGTTCGAAAACCGTGCGCGGGGGCTCAGCAACTCCGACTGCCAGTGGTCCAGCTGGCGGGTCAGCTCCCGGCGCAGATCCAGGTAGCCATCGACCATCTGGTTCACGATGCGCAGCATCAGGTCGGCCGGGCTGATCGGCAGCTGTACCCCGGCTGCGCGGGATGCCGCCGTGGCCGAGGACAGCAGGCGTTGGGCGTAGTGATCCAGCACCGTGCAGCCGGCGGGATGCACCGTCAGCAGCACCCGGTCGAACACGGCAAACCCCACCGGGCTGGTGTCGATGCGGCGCAGCACCGGTGGGCCTCCGCGTCCGGAAGGACGGCTGAGCAACTGGCCAGGGTGCGACAGGTCGGTCTCGCTGTGACCAGCCGCGAGGCGCCGGAACACCAGCACGTCGTATTGCGACGTGTAGTCGAAGTGCGAGGGCAGCTGGTTGTTGAGCAGATCGCTGATGTGCAGATCCACCAGCATCACGCCAGTCCATTGGTGCAGCGCCCCCTGCACGTGCGATTGCTCCAGCTCGAATTCGCGTCGGCCGCAGGCAATCCAGAGGAATCCCTTGGCTGGCAAACCCTCGGGCAACTGGGCCATTTCGGCCACCGCGCCCGGCTGGATGTGGAAGACGCGCACTGTGGAGCGCTCAGCCGCGCAGCAGCCGCGCCGCGTCGCGCGCGAAATAGGTCAGGATGCCGTCGCAGCCGGCGCGCTTGAAGGCCAGCAGGCTTTCCATCATCACGGCATCGTGGTCCAGCCAGCCGTTCTGGGCGGCGGCCTTGAGCATGGCGTACTCGCCGCTGACCTGGTAAGCAAACGTGGGCATAGCAAATTCGTCCTTCACCCGGCGCACGATGTCCAGGTAGGGCATGCCGGGCTTGACCATCACCATATCGGCGCCCTCGGCGATGTCCAGCGCCACCTCGCGCAGGGCTTCGTCGCTGTTGCCGGGGTCCATCTGGTAGACCTTCTTGTCGGCCTTGCCCAGGTTGGCGGCCGAGCCCACGGCGTCGCGGAACGGACCGTAGAAGGCGCTGGCGTATTTGGCGCTGTAGGCCATGATGCGCGTGTGCACATGGCCCGCCGCTTCCAGTGCCTGGCGGATGGCACCAATGCGGCCATCCATCATGTCGCTGGGCGCCACCATGTCCACGCCGGCCGCCGCCTGGGTCAGCGCCTGCTGCACCAGGATCTTCACCGTCGGATCGTTCAGGATGTAGTTGTGTTCATCCAGCACGCCGTCCTGGCCGTGGCTGGTGTAGGGGTCCAGCGCCACATCGGTCATGACGCCCAGGCCGGGGAACTCCTTCTTCAGCGCCCGCACGACGCGCGGCACCAGCCCGTCCGGGTTCATGGCCTCCTGGCCGTCCGGTGTCTTCAGAGACTGGTCGATCACGGGGAACAGGGCCATCACCGGGATACCCAGCTTCACGCAGTCCTCGGCCACCGGCAGCAGCAGGTCCAGGCTCAGGCGCTCGACGCCGGGCATCGAGCCCACCGCTTCGCGTCGACCCTGACCGTCCAGCACGAACACCGGGTAGATGAAGTCCGACGGGTGCAACCGGTGCTCACGGACCAGTTCGCGGGTAAAGACATCGCGGCGCAGGCGACGGGGACGGGAAAGGGGGTAGGGGGCGGGCGTTTGCATCCGTCTATTGTGGCAAAACGCTTTCGGGCCTGGTGGGAGCCGCACGGACCGTGCACGTCCCCAAGTTACGGCATGTAAAAAATACCGAACGATTGAAAAACGCTCACGAATGTGTTGAACTCCACATTAAGTAGAAAAGACTGTTGCTTACCCGCTATGCGGATGGCTATTCAAGCGATACGTTTCATCTTGGGGAAGCCCCCCCCGATGGAGTCCGGACCGATCAACCTGCAGAGCCCGCCATGCTGACCACCAAGAAACCCTCCCCGTCGCCCGCTGTCGTGGGCAAGTCCCCTGCCGAATCGGAAGCCTGGTCCCTGGATGACCACTGGCCGGAAATGGTGTCCAACCTGGCCAGCCAGGTCACGGAGGGCGTGAGCCTGCTGCAGCATCACCTGGACCAGTTGCTGGTCAAAGGCCGGCTTTCCAAGCTGGAGCACCGGTTGCTGAGCGTGCCGGCTGAGCGGATCAAGCTGGCCGGGGTCAGCGCCCAGCAGGTGCAGCGTTTTTATGGCGGCCGCATCCGGCAGTCGCACGAGAAGGTCAACCTGGCTGATCTGATCGAAGGCGTGCTGCAGGAGCGCAAGACCGAACTGGGTCAGCTGGGCATTGCCCTGCGCCGCAAGCTCAAGCCACTGGAGGTTCTGATCGACCCCACCGTCGCCCACACCTTTGTCAACGCGGTGCTGGACTGGGCCTTGCCCTTTGGCAACCGGATCGACGTGCGCCTGGACCTCAACAGCTGGCCCCAGAACGCTCGACTGCAGGTCCGGGTGGCCAACGACGGCCTGCCGCCATCGAGCAGCGCCCACATGGACAACCTCAGCTGGATGCTGATCCGCCAGATCGCCAACTCCGCCGGCGGGATCGAACCCACCCGGGACGTCAACGACGACGGTGTCAGTTTCACGGCCATGTTCACCCGCACCGTTCAGGCGGTCGATGGCATCTCGGCAGTCGATCTGTCCGACGATCACACCCGCACGTCCATGTTCAAGTCGCTGTCGGGCACCTACGTGCTGACGGTCTCGCCCAGTCTGCAGATCCGTGCCGACGTGCGCGATGCGTTGCGCGAGATCGGCATCGCTTCCGACAGCGTGGTGGATCTGCTGCAGGCACGCGAAGCCATGCGTGCGCGCATGCCCAACCTGATCGTCGTCGACTCCGAGCTCAAGGGCGAGGATTTCGATGCCTTCCGCCGCGAAATCCTGCGTGAGGTCTTCGAGTTTCCCTTTGTCGAGATTTCGCCCGATGACAGCTCGTTCGACATGTCCGGCTTCGGGGAGTTCTCCATGGCCAAGGTGGGCCGGGGCAACATCCGTGAGGCCCTGGGCACGGCGGTCATGTTCGAATTGGCCAAGGCCGTCTGAGTGCCGCCACAGTCTCACCCCTGTCATTTCTGACAGGGGTGGATTCACACATCCCAAAAATATGTTGTAACATCTAAGCTGAGCAAACCGAAAGGCGAGCTCCCCGCTTTTCCTCCCTGAGCGGGTGCCTTAGTGTGTGACAGCAAAAAGGCTTCCCAACCCGGCCCATTGGCCGGGTTCTTTTTTTGGCCGCCGGCAGGACGGTCGAAGACCTGTCCCCGCCCGACTACACTGGCGGACATGCTCTGGGTCAAGTCCTTTCACATCCTCTTTGTGGCCAGCTGGTTTGCGGGCCTGTTCTACCTGCCTCGCATCTTCGTCAACCTGGCCATGGTCCCGCCCGAGTCGGTGGCCGAGCGCCAGCGGCTCCTCCTCATGGCGCGCAAGCTCATGCGCTTCATGACCATCCTGGCGGTGCCGGCCCTGGTGCTGGGGCTGTGGCTCTGGCTGGGTTACGGCATCGGCAAGGGCCCTGGCAATGGCTGGATGCACGCCAAGCTGGCCATCGTGGTCCTGCTGCTGGGTTATCACCACGCCTGCGGCGTCATGCTGCGCCGATTCGAGGCGGGCATCAACCGCCGAAGCCATGTCTGGTACCGCTGGTTCAACGAGGCACCGGTCGTCATGATGCTGGTGGCGGTCGTGCTGGTGGTCGTCAAGCCATTCTGATCCCGGGCGTGGCCAGCGGACGATCGACGGCCTCCATCCTGGCCTTCCTGTTCGCAGGCCTTGTTCTCTACGCCAGCCTGTACCCTTTTGAAGGGTGGGTCTTCCGGGGGCAGGCCCCGTGGGCGTGGCTGCGGGAACCCTGGCCCCGTTACTGGACCGCCTTCGATGTCATGGCCAACCTGGTGGGCTATGTCCCGCTGGGCTTGCTGATCGGTCTGGCACAGATCCGCAACCGCTGGCCAGCCTGGTCCTGGCCGCTGACGGCCTTGCTGCCGGTGGTGCTTTCCCTGGGCGTCGAGACCCTGCAGGTGTATCTGCCCATGCGTGTGCCCTCCCGCCTTGATCTGGTCCTCAACGCCACGGGCGGTTTGCTGGGGGTGCTCATGGCCGGCTTGCTGGCCCTGACCGGCACCGAGCGGCGCTGGGACGCCATGCGCCTGCGCTGGTTTGACCCGCAGGCCAGGGGAAGCCTGGTCCTGCTCGCCCTGTGGCCCTTTGCCTTGCTCTATCCCGCACCGGTCCCGTTCGGGCTCGGGCAGGTGGCGATGCGCCTGTCCGTGCAGGTGGACCGGCTGCTGGCGGACACACCGTTCCAGTCCTGGCTGACCACAGGGCCATCCCCCCTGCCGCCGCTGGGTCCGTTGACGCAGTCCCTGTGCGTCATGCTGGGGCTGCTGGCGCCCCTGCTGCTGGCCTATGGGGACATGCCTTCGCGGGTCCGCCGCTTCTGGCTCATGCTGGCGCTCATCGGCACAGGTCTGGTGGTGTCCGGCCTGTCGGCCGCCCTGACCTGGGGGCCGGATCACGCCTGGTCCTGGATCAGTGCGCCCTTGTGGCTCGGCGTCCTGCTGGCCATGACCGGCGGGCTGGCGGCGGTCTTCCTGCCCCAGCGACTGTGCGCGGCGCTGTTGCTGCTGACCCTCGGGGTTCTGCTGGCCGTGCTCAACCGGGCCCCGGACAGCCCTTACCTGGCCGAGTCGCTCGAACTGTGGGAGCAGGGGCGTTTCATCCGCTTTCACGGCCTCTCCCAATGGCTGGGCTGGCTCTGGCCTTATGCTGCGCTGGTGTACGGTGCGGCAATGATCTTCCGTCGGACCGACCAGGCCCGGCATCCTTCGCGAAACTAGAATTCCCTCCCATGGACGCACCCAAGTCGTATTACCAGCGGCACATTTTTTTCTGTCTCAACCAGCGCGACAACGGCGAAGACTGCTGTGCCAACCACCCGGCGCAGGCGGCTTTCGACCGGTGCAAGTCGCAGGCCAAATCCCTGGGGCTGCTGGGGACTGGCAAGGTCCGGGTCAACAAGGCCGGCTGCCTCGATCGCTGCGCCGGGGGGCCGATTGCGGTTGTCTACCCGGAGGCGGTCTGGTACAGCTATGTCGACGAGAGCGACATCGACGAGATCGTTCAGTCCCACCTGCGCGATGGCAAGGTGGTCGAGCGCCTGCTCACCCCGCCGGACGTCGGTCGTTGATGCCAGACCGCTCTCACCGTCGAGCCCGTTTGCCGGGACCGTTGTCGCACCTGCCATGAACGCACAGACCGAATACCTCGTCCATCCCGGCCCCGCGGGGCTGCTGGAGCTGGCTGTTGACCGGCCCGAAGGACCGGCCCAGGGCGTCGCCGTCATCGCCCACCCGCATCCGCTGCACGGCGGGACCATGACCAACAAGGTGGTCCAGACCCTGGCGCGGGCCTTTGTCCAGTCGGGCTGGACCGCGGTGCGTTTCAATTTCCGTGGCGTTGGTCGCAGCGAAGGGGTCTACGACGAGGGTCGCGGCGAGCTTGATGACCTGCTGGCCGTGGTGGCGGCACAGGCCGCCGAAGGCCAGCTCTGCCTGGCCGGTTTCTCCTTCGGCGCCTTTGTCACCAGCCACGCGGCGGCGCGCCTGCATGCCGCCGGACGCGACATCCGCCGACTGGTTCTGGTTGGTACCGCTGCCAGCCGGTTTCAGGTGGCTACAGTGCCGGGGGAACTTCACCTGCAGACCCTGGTCCTTCATGGCGAGGCCGATGACACGGTGCCTTTGGCGTCCGTGCTCGATTGGGCCCGGCCCCAGAGCCTGCCCGTGCTGGTGGTCCCCGGGGGCGGGCACTTCTTTCACGGACAGCTGCCCCTGCTCAAGGACCTTGTCCTGCGCCATCTCCGCGCCTGACCCGCGTCAGGCCCGTTCACCCGATCCCGAGGAATCCTGTTTTGCTCAAGCGTTTTGTTTCCTGTCTCCTGATCGCTGGCTCGCTGGCACTGCCGCTGGCCCGCGCCCAGTCGCCCCAGCCCCCCGAGGTCGCCGCCAGGGCCTACCTGCTCATGGATGTCACCTCCGGGCAGATCCTGGCCAGCAAGGATGCCGACCAGGCGGTTGAGCCCGCGTCGCTGACCAAGCTGATGACCGCCTACCTGGTCTTCGATGCCCTCAAGGCCAGGAAGATCTCGCTCACGCAGACCCTGCCGGTCAGCGAGCGCGCCTGGAAGATGCCGGGCTCGCGGATGTTTATCGACCCCAAGATGCAGGTCCCGGTGGAAGACCTGATCAAGGGCATGATCGTCCAGTCGGGCAACGACGCCACGGTCGCCCTGGCCGAGGGCGTCGGCGGTACTGTCGAGCGCTTCGTCGAGATGATGAACACCCAGGCAAAGGCCTTGGGCATGACCGGCACCGGCTACCGCAATCCCGAGGGCCTGACCGCACCCGGCCACACCACCACGGCACGAGACCTGGCCACGTTGGCCACGCGCCTGATGCGCGACTTTCCCGAGTACGTTTCCTACTACGCCATCCAGCGCTACCGTTACCCGGGCACGCCGGCGGCCAACGACACCAACCGCAACCTGCTTCTTTTCCGCGATCCGACGGTCGACGGCCTCAAGACCGGGCACACCCAGGCCGCCGGCTACTGCCTGGTGGCCACCGCCCGCCGTGATGTGCCAGGGCTGGGCGCCGGCAAGGACGGTCAGCGTCGTCTGCTGAGTGTGGTGCTGGGTGCCGCCAGTGAGAACGCCCGCGCCGCCGAGAGCCAGAAGCTGCTCAACTGGGGCTACACCGCCTATGAGGCGGTGCGTCTGGTCGCTCCAGGTCAGCCAGTGGCCACGCCCAAAGTCTGGAAGGGAAAGTCGCCGGAGGTCCGCCTCGGACGTCCGGAGGGCATCGTGGTCACCGTGCCGGCTGGCGAGGGGGCTCGCCTCAAGACCGAGGTGGTTCGCCCTGATCCTCTGGTGGCGCCCTTGCAGCGCGGGCAGCAGCTGGGTACCCTGCGCGTGACCGGCACGACCGGTGCCACCGTGGCCGAGGTGCCCCTGACGGTTCTTGAGACCGTGGAGGAAAGCGGCATTCTGGGCCGCGCCTGGGACGCCCTGCGACTCTGGATCCAGTAAGCCCTCCAGATCTCCTGCAGCCCCGCAGCCGTGCGGGGCTTGGTGTTTCTGGGGCCACGTGATACAGTAGAGGGCTTTTCGGAATTTTCCGAGGGGTGACTTTTTCCGTTTTCAAACGTTTAGGGACGTTTCTCAATGCCAACCATCAGCCAACTCGTGCGCCACGGCCGGGAGGTCGAAAAGACCAAATCCAAGAGCCCGGCCATGGAAAACTGCCCGCAGCGTCGTGGCGTGTGCACCCGCGTGTACACCACGACCCCCAAGAAGCCCAACTCCGCTCTGCGTAAGGTCGCCAAGGTGCGCCTGACCAACGGTTTTGAGGTGATCTCCTACATCGGTGGTGAAGGCCACAACCTCCAGGAACACAGCGTCGTGCTGGTCCGTGGCGGTCGTGTCAAGGATCTGCCCGGTGTGCGTTACCACATCGTCCGCGGTTCGCTGGACCTGCAAGGCGTGAAAGACCGCAAGCAGTCCCGTTCCAAGTACGGTGCCAAGCGCCCCAAGAAGGCCTGATCGGGTTTTCTGTTCGGTGCCGCCCGGTTTTGACGAGCCGGATCGGCGTAGTGATCCTGAACAAGGATCGAGTAAGTGCAGGTTCCTGATGAATCTGCGGGGTGTCCGGAGAACAGGACGTTCCGGTCATCAACTGAAGCAAGAGGTGAAAAAATGCCACGTCGTCGCGAAGTCCCTAAACGTGAAATCCTGCCGGATCCCAAGTTCGGCAATGTCGAAGTCGCCAAGTTCATGAACGTGATCATGCAAGGCGGCAAGAAGGCGGTTGCCGAGCGCATCATCTACGGCGCGTTCGAGCAGATCGAGAAGAAGTCGGGCAAGGACCCGCTGGAAATCTTCACGACCGCCATCAACAACGTCAAGCCCATGGTGGAAGTCAAGTCCCGCCGTGTCGGTGGCGCCAACTACCAGGTGCCCGTTGAAGTGCGTCCGGTGCGCCGCCTGGCCCTGTCGATGCGCTGGATCAAGGAATCCGCCAAGAAGCGCAGCGAGAAGTCCATGGCCCAGCGCCTGGCCAACGAGCTGATCGAGGCTACCGAAGGCCGTGGCGGTGCCATGAAGAAGCGTGACGAAGTGCACCGCATGGCAGAAGCCAACAAGGCCTTCAGCCACTTCCGCTTCTGATCGCGCAGCTCACTGCCGACGCATCGCAAGCGAGCCCGCAATCCCGGTTTCAGGGGTGGCGGGCTCTGTCAATATCTCCGGAGAATTTTCATGGCACGTACCACGCCCCTTGAGCGTTACCGCAACATCGGTATCTCGGCCCACATCGACGCTGGCAAAACCACCACCACCGAGCGCATCCTGTTCTACACCGGTGTGAACCACAAGATCGGTGAAGTGCACGACGGTGCCGCCACCATGGACTGGATGGAGCAGGAGCAGGAGCGTGGCATCACGATCACCTCCGCCGCCACCACCTGCTTCTGGAAGGGCATGGACCTGTCCTACCCCGAGCACCGCTTCAACATCATCGACACCCCCGGCCACGTGGACTTCACCATCGAGGTGGAGCGTTCCATGCGCGTGCTCGACGGCGCCTGCATGGTCTACTGCGCCGTGGGTGGCGTCCAGCCCCAGTCCGAAACCGTCTGGCGCCAGGCCAACAAGTACAAGGTGCCCCGTCTGGCCTTCGTGAACAAGATGGACCGCACCGGTGCCAACTTCTTCAAGGTCTATGACCAGATGAAGCTGCGTCTGAAGGCCAATCCGGTCGCCATCGTGATCCCGATCGGCGCGGAAGAAAACTTCAAGGGCGTGGTCGACCTCATCAAGATGAAGGCCATCATCTGGGACGAAGCTTCCCAGGGCATGAAGTTCGAATACCAGGACATCCCGGCGGAACTCCAGGCGCAAGCCGAAGAGTGGCGCAGCAAGATGGTGGAAGCTGCGGCAGAAGCCAACGAAGAGCTGATGAACAAATACCTTGAGGAAGGCGACCTGACGGAAGCTGAAATCAAGGCCGGCATCCGCGCCCGCACCCTGGCGGTCGAGATCCAGCCGATGCTGTGCGGCACCGCCTTCAAGAACAAGGGTGTGCAGCGCATGCTGGACGCCGTCATCGACTTCCTGCCCTCGCCGGTGGACATCCCGCCCGTGGCCGGTACCGACGACAACGAGAAGGAAACTTCCCGCAAGGCCGACGACGAAGAGAAGCTGTCGGCCCTGGCGTTCAAGCTGATGACCGATCCCTTCGTGGGTCAGCTGACCTTCGTCCGCGTGTATTCCGGCGTCCTCAAGAAGGGCGACAGCGTCTACAACCCGATCAAGGGCAAGAAGGAGCGCATCGGTCGTATCGTGCAGATGCACGCCAACAACCGCCAGGAAGTCGAAGAGATTCGTGCCGGCGACATCGCCGCCTGCGTGGGCCTGAAGGAAGTGACCACGGGTGAAACCCTGTGCGATCCGTCCGCCATCATCACCCTGGAAAAGATGGTCTTCCCCGAGCCCGTGATCGCACAGGCCGTGGAACCCAAGTCCAAGGCTGACCAGGAAAAGATGGGTATCGCCCTGGGCCGTCTGGCTGCCGAAGACCCGTCCTTCCGCGTCAAGACCGACGAAGAGTCCGGTCAGACCATCATCGCCGGCATGGGCGAGCTGCACCTGGAAATCATCGTCGACCGCATGAAGCGCGAATTCGGCGTGGAAGCCAACGTCGGCAAGCCGCAGGTGGCCTACCGTGAAACCATCCGTGGCACGGTCGAGGAAGCCGAAGGCAAGTTCGTGCGCCAGTCCGGTGGTAAGGGCCAGTACGGTCACGTGGTGTTCAAGATCGAACCCCAGGAGCCGGGCAAGGGCTTCGAGTTCGTCGACGCCATCAAGGGCGGCGTGGTGCCTCGCGAGTACATCCCTGCCGTGGGCAAGGGCGTGGAAGAGGCTCTGACCAGCGGTGTCCTGGCCGGCTATCCGGTGGTGGACGTCAAGGTCACGCTGCACTTCGGTTCGTACCACGACGTGGACTCGTCCGAGCAGGCGTTCAAGATGGCCGCCATCTTCGGCTTCAAGGAAGGCTGCAAGAAGGCTCAGCCCGTCATCCTCGAGCCCATGATGGCCGTGGAAGTCGAGACGCCTGAAGAGTACGCCGGTAACGTGATGGGTGACCTGTCCTCCCGTCGCGGCATGGTGCAAGGCATGGAAGACATGGTCGGTGGCGGCAAGGCCATCAAGGCCGAGGTCCCGCTGTCCGAGATGTTCGGCTACTCGACCACCCTGCGCTCCATGTCGCAAGGCCGTGCCACCTACACGATGGAATTCAAGCACTACAGCGAAGCTCCTCGCAACGTGCAGGAAGCCATCATCTCGGCCCGCGCCAAGTAATTCACCGATCTGTCTTCGGCACCCCCTCGGGGTGGGCCTGCTGCCCGTGGCAGGCCCGTGCCGGAGACGTAAAACACGCACGGGCATCGTTCTTTCATCGAGGTATTTGCAATGGCAAAAGAGAAATTTGAGCGGACCAAGCCGCACGTGAACGTGGGCACCATCGGTCACGTGGACCACGGCAAGACGACGCTGACGGCTGCCATCACGACCGTTCTGTCCAAGAAGTTCGGCGGCCAGGCCAAGGCCTATGACCAGATCGACGCGGCTCCGGAAGAGAAGGCCCGCGGCATCACGATCAACACCGCCCACGTCGAGTACGAGACGGCCAACCGCCACTACGCCCACGTGGACTGCCCCGGCCACGCCGACTACGTCAAGAACATGATCACCGGTGCCGCCCAGATGGACGGCGCCATCCTGGTGTGCTCGGCCGCTGACGGCCC
>JAJPEW010000232.1 GCA_021166755.1 Hydrogenophaga sp.
CACCAGGCTGTTCCAGGTGGTCGCGCTGTCGGTCGCGGGGCTTTTCGCCGGCTCCGTCCACGCGCAGGCCGACGAGGCCCGGGCCAAGAAGATCGCCGGTGGATCCTGCTTCCTGTGTCATGGCGCCAATGGCGAATCCACCAGCGAACTCTTCCCGCGTCTGGCCGGCCAGCACGCCGAGTACATTGCCAAGCAGCTGGACGCGTTCAAGACCGGCAAGCGCAAGAGCACAGCCATGTCGGAGATGGTGGCCAAGCTCACCCCCGACGAAATGCTGGCCTTGGGCAAGTACTACGAGAAGATGTCCCTGCCGCGTGAAGAGGCCAAGGATCCCCAACTGGCCGGCATGGGTCGCTACATTTACCACAACGGCAACAAGTTCAGCGGCGTGCCTGCCTGCGTCAGCTGTCACGGCACGAACGGCGAAGGCGCGGCCAACCTGCCGCGTCTGGCCACCCAGTTCTCGGGCTATATCCACAACCAGCTCAAGTCGTTCAACAAGCGCGAACGCACCAACGACAACGCGGTCATGCACACGGTGGTGGAAAAGATGACCGAGCTGGAGATGGCGGCGGTGGCCGAGTACGTCAGTAGCAAGTGACACTGGGCCATCGCATCGGTTGATGTGCGGAAAGGCCGGCGCGCACGCCACTTTGTCGTGCTGGTCTTTTTGTCTTGAGCCGCATCCCGTCATGGGGTGCGGCTTTTTTTGCGGCCGCGGTCAACCGCAAGGCATCACAAGGGCTCGATGCGGTCCGGATCGGGTCGCTCCAGCCATTGCGCCCATTCGTCGGCCAGGCGCACCGCCTCTGACACAGCCACATTCCACACGCGCGATCGCGCGTCGACATCCATCCCGTAGCGGTTGAAGTCGGTGCGATCAGGCAGCTTGCCGTTGGGCAGACTGCGGACCCAGTCGGTGTCGGGTGCGAGCACCAGCATCCAGTCCAGCGCCGATGACGACCGGTGGCGGTTGCGCCAGGCCTTGTCAAGCCAGCCAGGCACCACCGCCTTCTGGAAGTGCGGATAGAGCACGATCGGTGCGTCCACGCGGTGCCGATAACGCAGGTGCAGGTGGTAGTCGGTGATGCCACCATCCCAGTAAACGCCCCGGGGCGCATCAGGGATGTCGGCCACCGGGCGCAGCACGAAGGGGATCGAACAACTGGCCTGCAAGGCCTGCATGAAATTGCCGGCATGCAGCCCCACCTGACGGGTGTGAAGATCGGCCGTATCAAACGGCAGGTCCGCAACGGCACCGGCGGCGTTTTGCGTGGAAAACACCACGCGCTCCAGCCATCCGCCCAATGCCGCCCGGCTGAAGGCATTGGCCACATAGGCACCCAGATAGCCTGCAGGGGTCCGCCACCGGCCGTCCCTGGACAGCAGACGGCGCCCCCGCGAGGTGACCACATGCAGGCGATAGCGGGAGTGACCGAGCACTTCGTCCACGCGCCCACCATAGAAGCGCTGCAGGTTGGCCGCAAACCCGGCACTGATCTGATCGGCGGTCAGCCGCTTCTGTCCGGGGGGCAACTCATAGCGCTGACCGATGTACTCGCGCTCCAGCCGGCTCAGTGCTTCCACGGGGTCATGCAGGCACGCGGTGGCCACGCGCCAGGCACCGATCGATGCACCGATCAGGTCGATGGGCTGATCCGAACGCATCAGCCAGTCCCCAAACAGGAAGCGGTCCAGCGGGCCGAGGATCAGCCCCTTGGGTCCTCCGGCCGCGCCGGGCACGGTGCCAACGTGACCCGGCATCAGACCATGATCCCTGATGTGCTGGCGGGCCTTGGGGCCCGCAAAAAGGCGAAGCGCTTGCATGGGCTGCGATTGTGACGCAGCCGGACGCACCTCAGGCGCCGTCTTCCTCGCCGATCCGCGTGAGTGCGGGAATGTCTTCACCGATCACGGTATCGGGATCGATGCCCAGCACCAGACCCACCGGATCGGGATACGAGCTGATCAGCGCCTGGCTGCCCAGCGAAAGCTCTTCGGCGCGGGCACGCCAGGAGGCGATGTGGATCACGCCGGCAATCGGCTCATAGACATCGTTGTCGAATGGGGCGATCTGATGCTCGATCGCATCCACCATGTTTCTGGGGAACTTCCACTCCCTGGCCAAGGCGGCCCCCACCTCGGCGTACGAATAGCCGAACACCCCCCGTTGGGCACGGGCCCGCTTGAGATCGAGCAAGGGAATGCTGCGGTTGAGCTCCAGCATGGGTTCGGGCATGGCCACATGCATGACCAGCTCGCCGATCGCATGCACCAGACCGGCGGTGAACGAGGCACTCTCGTCCAGCCGGATGGGCAAAGCCAGGTAACGGGACAGGTTGGCGGTGTTGAGGCTGTAGCGCCAGAACTGGTTGAGGTTGACACCGCCGACCGCATGGAAACTGTCATCCAGCGCGGCCGCGATCACCAGTGCCCTGACCTTGATCAGTCCGAGCACATTGATGGCACCCCGGGCGTCCGAGACGGAACGCGTGAGTCCGAAGAAGGCCGAATTGGCCAGCTTCAGGAGTTTGGCGGTCAGCACGGGGTCCGCCTCGATGTACTCCGCCACCTTCAGCATGTCGACCTCTTCCTGGTCGAAGGTCTCGATGAGCTTGCGCACCACCTTGGGCGCCGACGGGAGGGCGTTCGGCTGCTTCAGGAGTTTGTGAATGGGCGTCATGGAAACCTCGCGGCGATGATGAATGGGTCTGTCAACTTACCCCTGTGCTGTACATCGTCATTCCCGGCAGGATCTTGAATGCTTTGTGCTCAATCCAGAAAGGCACCCAGGGCCTGACTGAACTCCCAGTCTTCCGGGTCCTTGCCCAGCACACTGTCGAGGTCCAGACCCAACGTCAGGCCCACCATGTCGGGGAAGGTGGCGGCCAGTCCCTGTTCATCGAGCTGGATTTCCTCGGCCCGGGCTCGCCAGGATGCGAGATGGATCACACCGCCCAGGGCATCATAGGTCTCGCCTTCAAAGGGCTTGATCTGATGCCGCAGGGCACTCACCGTCTCTGCGGGGAACTGCCAGCGCTCGGCCATGCCGGCACCCACATCGGCATAACAGTAGTCGAACACCAGGAGCTCTGCGCGGGCACGGTTGAGGTCCAGGGCGGGCGTCCCCATGTCGATGGGCGCCATCTCATCCGGCATGGCGATGTGCATGATCAGGATGCCAATGGCATGGATCAGCCCGGCGGTGAAAGCATTGCCCTGATTCTGGTACAGCGTGCCCGCCAGGGATTTGGCAATCTCTGCCGTGCGCAGGCTGTAACGCCAGAACTGCTTGAGATCGATGCCAGGCACACCCTTGAAGCTGGAGCCCAGGGCTGCCGCCATGACCAGTGAGCGCACATGCGTCATGCCGAGCATGGCCACGGCCTCGTCCACGTTGCCAATCTTGCGGCTGACACGGAAAAAGGCCGAATTGGACAGACGCAGGACCCGGGTCGTCAGTGCCGGGTCGCGTGCAATGAGCTCCGACACCCGCTTGGGACTCGGATCCTCCTTGTTCATCTCGGACAGCAGGTCCGAGACCGCTCGCGGCATGGCGGGCAAAGCGCGCGGGTAATTGAGAAGGGCTTCGAGTTGCATGGGCCTCAGGTCCGGATGTCAGAACATGTGTCAGTCATCATACTGAGCATCGGCAACGCAGACACTGACTTGAGACAGGGATATCGCTGTTCGCGTCGTCAGCCTTTCCTGAGCGACTGCAGCTTGGCGAAAGCCGACGCCATCGCTGAACTGGGCTCCGTCTGCCGGTTGCCTCCTTGGCTATGCCTGGGCGCGCCGCGGGCCGGCTCGTATCGGTTGTCGCGCGGCCCGTCCCGGCGGGCCGGAGCGGCGTCCAGCTTCATGGTCAGGCTGATGCGCTTGCGCGACACGTCCACCTCCATCACCTTGACCTTGACGATGTCGCCGGTCTTCACCACCTCGCGCGCGTCGTTCACGAACTTGTGACTCAGCTGACTGACGTGGATCAGCCCGTCCTGGTGCACGCCCAGGTCCACAAAAGCACCAAATTGCGCGACGTTGGATACCGTTCCCTCCAGAACCATGCCTTCGCGCAAGTCAGCGATGTCATCCACGCCCTCATTGAAACGCGCCACCTGGAAGTCCGGACGCGGGTCGCGGCCCGGTTTCTCCAGCTCGCCCAGGATGTCCTTGACCGTGATGACGCCGAACTTCTCGTTGGCAAACAGCTCGGGCCGCAGGGTCTTGAGCATGTCGGCACGGCCCATCAGGGACTGAACCGGCTGGCCGGTCTTTTCGATGATCTGCTCCACCACCGGGTAGGTTTCCGGGTGCACGCCGGTCATGTCCAGCGGGTTGTCTCCGTCACGGATGCGCAGGAAGCCGGCCGCCAGTTCGAAGGTCTTGGCACCCAGACCGCTCACTTCCAGCAATTGCTGGCGGTTCCTGAACGCACCGTTTGCCTCGCGCCAGCGCACCACCGCCTTGGCCACCGAACCCGACAGGCCCGACACGCGCGTGAGCAGCGGCACGCTGGCCGTGTTCAGGTCCACCCCCACACCGTTGACGCAGTCTTCCACCACTGCGTCCAGGGTGCGGGCGAGCTCGGTCTGGTTCACATCGTGCTGGTACTGCCCCACCCCAATGCTCTTGGGGTCGATCTTCACCAGCTCGGCCAGCGGGTCCTGCAGGCGGCGGGCAATCGACGCCGCGCCGCGCAGGCTCACGTCCACGTCCGGCATCTCCTGCGCCGCGAACTCGCTGGCGGAATAGACCGAGGCACCCGCCTCGCTCACCACCACCTTCTGCACGCCTTCCATCCCGGCCTTGGCCAGCATCTTGATCAGGTCACCGGCCAGCTTGTCGGTCTCGCGGCTGGCGGTACCGTTCCCAATCGCGATCAGCTGCACGCCGTGCTGGCGACACAGCAGCGCCAGCGTGTGCAGCGCACCGTCCCAGTCGCGGCGCGGCTCATGCGGGTAGACGGTGTTCGTCGCCACCAGCTTGCCGGTCGCGTCCACCACGGCCACCTTCACCCCGGTACGGATGCCCGGGTCCAGGCCCATCACCGCCTTCTGGCCGGCGGGCGCGGCCAGCAGCAGGTCGCGCAGGTTGTCGGCAAACACCTTGATCGCCACCGCCTCGGCGCTCTCGCGCAGGCGGGCGAACAGGTCGCGCTCGGTGGATAGGCTCAGCTTCACGCGCCAGGTCCAGGCCACGCACTTGCGGATCAGGTCGTCCGCCTTGCGGCCCTGGTGGCTCCAGCCCAGGTGCACCGCGATCCGGCCCTCGGCCAGCGACGGCTTACCGGGCTCAGGCTCGACCGGTTGCACCAGCTTCACGTCCAGAATCTCCAGCGCCCTGCCGCGGAACACCGCCAGCGCGCGGTGCGAGGGCACACGGCCGATCAGCTCGTCGTACTCAAAATAGTCGCGGAACTTGGCGACATCGGGGTTGTTCTCGTCCTTGGTCGCCACGCGCGTGCTCTTGAGCAGGCCATCGGTCCACAGCCACTCACGCAGGCTTTGGACCAGCGCCGGATCCTCGGCCCATCGCTCGCTCAGGATGTCGCGCACACCGTCCAGCACCGCCTGAGGCGTCGAGAAGTCCGCGCCGGGCTTGCCGTCGTCCAGCACCTCGGGCGGCCGGGTGAAAGCGGCCGCTTCGGCCAGCGGGTCCAGCGTCGGATCGGCAAACAGCTTGTCGGCCAGCGGCTCGATACCAAATTCCCGGGCGATCTGCCCCTTGGTGCGGCGCTTCTGCTTGAAGGGCAGGTAGATGTCCTCCAGTTCCTGCTTGGTCGGCGCATTGGCAATGGCCAGACGCAGGGCGTCGGTCAGTTTGCCCTGCTCGTCGATGGCCTTGAGAACCGCGCCCCGGCGGTCCTCCAGCTCGCGCAGGTAACCCAGCCGGTACTCCAGCTCGCGCAGTTGGGTGTCGTCCAGTCCTCCCGTCACCTCCTTGCGGTAGCGGGCAATGAAAGGCACCGTTGCGCCTCCATCCAGCAACTCGACAGCGGCCAGCACCTGGCGCTCCTGAACCCGGATTTCCTGGGCGATCTGGGAAATGATCTTTTGCATGGCTAAACGGGGGCCCCTGAGACCCCTGACTGACGAAAGCCGGCGAGTTTGCCATACCCGCCGACCTTGACCTCCTGCCAGCCAAGGGGCCCGTCACATGGTGCTGGCGACACCGAGAGGGACGGTCAGCCGGACCCGGGTTCCGCCGCCCGGCGCAGACTCGAATTCCAGCACCCCACCAATCGCTGCGGCCCGGCGGCGCATGCCCGTGATACCCTTTCCCGAGGACGACTGTGTGGTCAGGATGCTCATGCCATGCCCGTCGTCGCGGATTTCGAGGACCAGCGCCCTGGCAGTGCTGTCCAGGCCGCAACTGAGCCGAATGGTGGCGGCGCCGGAATGGCGCATGGCGTTGGCCAGAGCCTCCTGGGCCACACGGAGCACCTGTCGGCTTCGCTCACGGCGAACCGTGGTCAGCGGCCCGTCCAGGGGAACGTTCCAATGCAGGACGATGCCCAGCCTGTCCAGCGATGGCTGTACACGATAGCGAAGCCGACCCAACGCGTCGATCACGTGCTCATCGGCGTCGTCGATCGCGTCAACCAGAATCTTGACTTCCAGCAGGCATTGCTCCAGGGAAGACGCCAGATCCGACTCCCTGGGGTCATCCTTGTCCAGTCCCGCAAGGATCGCCACCATCTGCGACCCCACGCCATCGTGCAACTCCTGCGCAATCCGTTGCCGCTCCTGATTGACGGCCTGACCGGAGTCGTGCTCACTGGGGGTGTGCCCGTACCCGTAGAGGCCGGAGTGCGCAAACTGCTGAGCAATCACAGAGGCATCCGAGAGGGGACGCCGCAAGCGAGCCAGACG
>JAJPEW010000247.1 GCA_021166755.1 Hydrogenophaga sp.
AGCAGGGGGATATCTGGCGCATGTGCCAGGTCAAGGACGCCGCCATCCGCGACTGGGTCAAGCTGGCCGTCACGCGCGCCCGCAACTCCGGCATGCCAGTGGTGTTCTGGCTGGACCAGTACCGTCCGCACGAGGCGCAACAGATCACCAAGGTCAAGATGTATCTGCACGAGCACGACACCACCGGCCTTGACATTCAGATCATGAGCCAGGTGCGCGCCATGCGCTACACGCTCGAGCGCGTGATCCGTGGTCTGGATACCATCAGCGCGACCGGCAACATCCTGCGCGACTATCTCACCGACCTGTTCCCGATCATGGAACTGGGCACCTCGGCCAAGATGCTGTCGATCGTGCCGCTGATGGCCGGTGGTGGCATGTATGAAACGGGTGCGGGCGGCTCTGCTCCCAAGCACGTGCAGCAGCTGGTGGAGGAAAACCATCTGCGCTGGGATTCGCTGGGCGAGTTCCTGGCCCTGGCCGTGTCTCTGGAGGACCTGGGCATCAAGACCGGCAACCAGAAGGCGAAGATCCTGGCCAAGACGCTGGATTCGGCCACGGGCAAGCTGCTGGACAACAACAAGAACCCCAGCCCCAAGACGGGTCAGCTGGACAACCGGGGCAGCCAGTTCTATCTGGCCATGTACTGGGCCCAGGAGCTGGCTGCGCAAAGCGAGGACGCCGAACTGGCGGCCAAGTTCGCACCTCTGGCCAAGCGCCTGACCGAGCAGGAGGCGGCCATCGTTGCTGAACTGAACGAGGTGCAGGGCAAGCCGGTGGACATCGGCGGCTACTACAAGCCCGACTTCGGCAAGCTGGCCCAGATCATGCGACCCAGCAAGCTTTTCAACGAGGCCCTGGCCTCTGTGTCGGCCTGATGGTGGGTACGCGGGTTCTCGATACTGAGGACCCGCCGAATCTGCTGACGCCCCGGCGGACTGGTCCGCACGGGGCGTTTTTCATTTCTTCGACCCGGTCACCTCATTTCAAGGACGCGTGGCGAACGGTGCTCCCATGAGTTTGAAGCCTGGCTGGATGCCACGTTTGGCAAACCACCCCTGGTGCATCTCCAGCACGTAGCGCACGGGTTTCTCGGAGCAGTGCGAGTCCAGGCTTTGCGGCTTCATGTCGGCCAGGTTCACCACCGTGCCATCGTCGGCCACAAATGCGGCGGTCAGGGGCAGCAAGGTGTTCTTCATCCAGAAGCATTGCACGGCAGCCTGCTCGAAGACAAAAAGCATGCCTTCGTTGGCGGGCATCTCCTGTCGGAACATCAAGCCAGTGGCACGTTGCTCCGGGGTCTGGGCAACCTGGGCCTGGATCAGGTGCATGCCGGCCTTGAGGGTGGTGCGTGGCAGCTGGGTCTGTGGCACACCCTGCGCCCAGGCCAAGGAGACAAAGAGCGTCAGACAGCCGGCAAACAGTTTTTTCATGGGTTGGATAAATGGCAGATTGGGTCGCCGCCATTGTGCGGCATGCGGAACTTCGGTGACCCGCCAGTCCTTGGCCGGCAAGCATTCGGGTCTAGAATTCGCCGGCATCGCCGCCCTGACGCTCGCGCAGGCGACCACCGACATCGCATTCATCGGAGACCGGTTTCATGTACCAGCACATCCAGGTGCCCGACCAAGGCCAGAAGATCACCGTCAACGCCGACATGTCCCTGAACGTGCCGGATCAGCCCATCGTTCCCTACATCGAGGGTGATGGCACCGGTGTGGACATCACCCCGGTGATGCTCAAGGTGGTGGATGCCGCGGTGGAAAAGGCCTATGGCGGCCGCCGCCAGATCCAATGGATGGAGGTGTACGCTGGCGAGAAGGCCACCCGTGTCTATGGCCCGGATGTGTGGCTGCCCCAGGAGACGCTGGATGCCCTGCGCGAGTATGTCGTGTCGATCAAGGGTCCGCTGACCACGCCGGTGGGCGGTGGCATCCGTTCGCTCAACGTGGCGCTGCGCCAGGAACTGGATCTGTATGTCTGCCTGAGGCCTGTCCAGTATTTCAAGGGCGTGCCGTCACCGCTGAAGGAACCCGAGAAGACCAACATGGTCATCTTCCGGGAGAACTCGGAGGACATCTATGCGGGCATCGAATATCCGGCGCAAAGCGACAAGGCCCGCAAGTTGATCCGTTTCCTTCAAGACGAGATGGGCGTGACCAAGATCCGTTTCCCGGAGACCTCGGGCATCGGCATCAAGCCGGTTTCGATCGAGGGCACCGAGCGCCTGGTTCGCAAGGCCATCCAGTATGCGATCGACAACGACAAGCCCAGCGTCACCCTGGTGCACAAGGGCAACATCATGAAGTACACCGAGGGCGGGTTCCGGGATTGGGGATATGCGCTGGCGCAGAAGGAGTTCGGTGCCCAGCCCATCGATGGCGGCCCATGGTGCCAGTTCGCCAATCCCAAGACTGGGCGCAAGATCGTCATCAAGGACTCCATTGCCGACGCCTTCCTCCAGCAGATCCTGCTGCGGCCTGCCGAGTACTCGGTGATCGCCACGCTCAACCTCAACGGGGACTACATTTCCGATGCGCTGGCTGCGCAGGTGGGCGGCATCGGCATCGCTCCGGGCGCCAACCTCTCCGACTCGGTGGCCTGTTTCGAAGCCACGCACGGCACGGCCCCCAAATACGCGGGCAAGGACTACGTGAATCCGGGGTCTGAAATCCTGTCCGCCGAAATGATGTTGCGCCACATGGGGTGGAAGGAAGCGGCCGACCTCCTTATTTCGTCCATGGAGCAGGCCATCCTGTCCAAGAGGGTGACCTACGACTTTGCCCGCCTGATGGAGGGGGCTACCCAGGTTTCCTGCTCGGGGTTCGGGCAGGTGATGATCGAAAACATGTGACCGTTCAACCAGGGGCACGTCCCCACGAGTGTCGGGCGGTCATGCCCGGAAATGCCGCCGGGAAGTGCGATTTCTCGGCGGTTTTCTTTTTGTGGTGCCACCCAGAATAGGGCCTTAGCGGCGGGTTCAAGTGCCAGAGGAGGCCAGGGTGAAGACGGCAAGGATCCGCCGACGAATCCGGGGCGACGGTGGGGTCGCCATGTCGCCGCTAGAATGGTTTTCATGGCTACCCAGATACCCAAAAAACCCGACTTGCCGGCTTCGCCGCCCTCGGCGGGCAGCGACGATTCGGTGGTGCTTGAGCGGCGGACCCAGAGAGTGGGGCCGCCCAAGATGTATCAGGTCGTGCTGCTCAACGACGACTTCACGCCCATGGAGTTCGTGGTGTTCATCATCCAGGACTTTTTTGGAAAGGACCGGGAAACGGCGACCCAGATCATGCTCAAGATCCACCTGGAGGGTAAAGGCGTGTGCGGGGTTTACACCCGGGATGTCGCAAGCACCAAGGTGGACCTCGTCCTGCAGGCCTCCCGGCAGGCAGGTCATCCGCTGCAATGTCTGAGTGAACCTGTTGAATAAGGGAAGCTACTCCCCATCTGATGGACTCTTCCACCCGATACTGATCGCCAGCACGCTGGAAATACCCTCACTCCTCATCTTCGACGCCAAAGGAAGTGCCCATGATTGCCCAGGAACTTGAAGTCAGCTTGCATATGGCCTTTGTCGAGGCCCGGCAGCAGCGGCACGAATTCATCACCGTCGAGCATCTGCTGCTGGCCTTGCTGGACAACCCCAGTGCGGCCGAGGTGCTGCGCGCCTGCTCGGCCAATATCGACGATCTGCGCAAGTCGCTGACCAACTTCATCAAGGACAACACGCCTCAGGTGGCGGGTACCGAAGAGGTGGACACACAGCCGACGCTGGGCTTCCAGCGGGTGATCCAGCGCGCCATCATGCACGTGCAATCCACTGGCAATGGCAAGAAGGAAGTCACGGGCGCCAACGTGCTGGTGGCCATCTTCGGCGAGAAGGACTCGCATGCCGTCTACTACCTGCACCAGCAGGGCGTGACGCGCCTGGATGTCGTCAACTTCATTGCCCATGGCATCCGCAAGAGCGACCCGCAGGAATCGGCCAAGCCGGGTGAGAGCGCGGCCGAGAACGAAGAGCAGGGCGCCGAAGCCAAGGGCAACGAGAAGCAATCTCCGCTGGAGCAGTTCACCCAGAACCTGAACCAGGCGGCCAAGGACGGCAAGATCGATCCGCTGATCGGCCGCGAGTACGAGGTGGAGCGAACCATCCAGATCCTGTGCCGCCGCCGCAAGAACAACCCCTTGCTGGTGGGCGAGGCGGGTGTGGGCAAGACGGCGATTGCCGAGGGTCTGGCCTGGCGCATCACCCAGAATGAGGTTCCCGAGATTCTGGCCGAGGCGACGGTCTACTCGCTGGACATGGGGGCGCTGCTGGCGGGCACCAAGTACCGTGGTGACTTCGAGCAGCGCCTCAAGGCGGTGCTCAAGTCGCTCAAGGACAAGCCGCACGCGATCCTGTTCATCGACGAGATCCACACCCTGATCGGCGCTGGTGCGGCATCGGGGGGCACCCTGGATGCGTCCAACCTGCTCAAGCCGGCCCTCTCCAGCGGGCAGCTCAAGTGCATTGGCGCGACGACCTTCACCGAGTATCGCGGTATCTTCGAGAAGGATGCAGCGTTGTCTCGCCGCTTCCAGAAGGTGGACGTGGTCGAGCCCACTGTGCAGGAAACCATTGACATTCTCAAAGGCCTCAAGAGCCGCTTCGAGGAGCACCACAGCGTCAAGTACGCGGTGGCCGCGTTGCAGGCCGCGGCCGAACTGTCTGCCAAGTACATCAACGACCGGCACCTGCCGGACAAGGCCATCGATGTGATCGACGAGGCCGGTGCGGCCCAGCGCATCCTGGCGCCCTCCAAGCGCAAGAAGACGATCGGCAAGAGTGAGATCGAGGAAATCGTGGCCAAGATCGCCCGGATTCCGCCCGCCAATGTGTCCAACGATGACCGCAGCAAGCTCCAGACGCTGGAGCGCGACCTCAAGAGCGTCGTGTTCGGTCAGGACAAGGCGCTGGAGGTGTTGTCGGCCAGCGTGAAGATGGCGCGATCTGGTCTGGGCAAGGCGGACAAACCCATCGGTGCGTTCCTGTTCAGTGGTCCCACCGGTGTCGGCAAGACAGAAGCCGCCAAGCAACTGGCCTACATCATGGGTATCGACCTGATCCGGTTCGACATGTCCGAGTACATGGAGCGGCATGCGGTCAGCCGGCTGATTGGCGCGCCCCCGGGCTATGTGGGCTTTGACCAGGGTGGACTCCTGACCGAGGCGATCACCAAGAAGCCGCACTGCGTGCTGCTGCTCGATGAAATCGAGAAGGCGCACCCGGACATTTTCAACGTGCTGCTGCAGGTGATGGACCATGGCACGCTGACCGACAACAACGGGCGCAAGGCCGACTTCCGCAACGTCATCATCATCATGACGACCAATGCGGGCGCCGAGACCATGAACAAGGCGACCATCGGCTTCACCAACCCGCGCGAGGCGGGCGACGAGATGGCCGACATCAAGCGCCTGTTCACGCCCGAGTTCCGCAACCGGCTGGATGCGATCGTGAGCTTCAAGGCGCTGGACGAGAACATCATCCTGCGCGTGGTGGACAAGTTCCTGTTGCAGCTCGAAGGTCAGCTCGCCGAGAAGAAGGTCGAGGTCACGTTCACCGACACCCTGCGCAAGTACCTGGCGAAGAAAGGCTTTGACCCCCTTATGGGTGCCCGGCCGATGCAGCGTCTGATCCAGGACACGATCCGCCGTGCGCTGGCCGATGAACTGTTGTTCGGTCGCCTGACCGAAGGCGGGCGCCTGACCGTCGATCTGGAGGTCAAGACCGGTGAGGACGGCAAGGAAACGCAGGAAGTCAAGCTCGACATCCAGCCTTTGCCCAAGAAGGAAGGCAAGGCCAAGCCCGAAGAGGCCACCGCCGACTGACCCGACTCAACCCACAAAAAGCCCGGCGCAGGCCGGGCTTTTTCATGGGGCGCGGATCGCTTCTTCAGCGGCGTTTGCCGCCCAGCAGGCTGCCGAGCACCCCGCGGACGATCTGGCGGCCCAGAGAGCTGGCCACCGTTCGCGCAGCGGTCTTGGCCATCGTCTGGACGATGCCGTCGTACTGTCCACCGCGAGGTCCGGTCCGGCCAAAGAGCGCCTCGTTGACCATGCCGCCAAAGCCCCCGGATGTCTCCTCCGCGGGCTGACCACCCGGCACGCGGGGTGTCCTGGGTGTTCCCTCTGGGGCCTCATCTGGCATGCGGGCCTGGGCGTGGCCCCGCAGGATTTCGTGGGCACTTTCCCGGTCAACCACCTTCTCGTACACGCCGGCGACCAGCGAGTTCTGGATCAGGGTCTGGCGTTGTGCGGCGGTGATCGGACCGATCTGGCTGCCCGGTGGCAGGACATACACCCGCTCGGTCTCGCTTGGTCGCCCCTTGGGGTCAAGGAAGCTGACCAGGGCTTCGCCGACCGCCAACTCGGTGATGGCCGCCTCGATGTCCAGGCCGGCCTTGGGGCGCATGGTCTCGGCCGTGGACTTGACCGCCTTCTGGTCTCTGGGGGTGAAAGCCCGAAGGGCATGCTGGACACGATTGCCCAGTTGCCCCAGCACGCTGTCGGGAATGTCCAGCGGGTTCTGGGTGACGAAGTAGACACCCACCCCTTTGGACCGGACCAGGCGAACCACCAGTTCGATCCGCTCGACCAGCACCTTGGGGGCCTCGTTGAACAGCAGGTGCGCCTCATCGAAGAAGAAGACCAGTTTGGGCTTGTCGGGGTCACCGATCTCGGGCAAGGTCTCGAACAGCTCCGACAGCATCCACAGCAGGAAGGTGGCGTACAGTCGGGGCGAGTTCAGCAGCTTGTCGGCGGCCCGCACGTTGATCATGCCTTGGCCGTCCACCGTCTGCATGAAGTCCTGGATGTCGAGCATGGGCTCGCCAAAGAAACGGTCGCCCCCCTGTTGCTCGATCTGCAGAAGGCCCCGTTGAATGGCCCCCACGCTGGCAGCGCTGATGTTGCCGTACTCGGTGGTGAACTGCTTGGCGTTGTCTCCGACATGCTGCAGCATGCTGCGAAGATCCTTCAGGTCCAGGAGCAGCAGACCGTTGTCGTCCGCGATCTTGAACACCAGGTTCAGGACGCCCGTCTGGGTGTCGTTCAGATTGAGCATGCGGGCCAGCAGCAGAGGGCCCATGTCGGAGACGGTTGCCCTCACCGGGTGACCCTGTTCACCGAAAACATCCCAGACCGTGGTGGGGCAGGCCACCGGAGCCGGCAGATCGATTCCGCGGTCGGCCAGCACCTTGGCCATCTTCTCGCCGATGTGTCCGGTCTGGCTGATGCCGGTCAGGTCGCCTTTGACATCGGCCATGAATACCGGCACGCCGATCGACGAGAAACCCTCGGCCAGCTTCTGCAGGGTCACCGTCTTGCCTGTGCCAGTGGCACCGGTAATCAGCCCGTGCCGGTTGGCCAGCTGGGGCAGCAGGTGACATTGGGCGGTCGCATTTCGGGCGATCAGCAAGGGGTCGGCCATGGCGTCATTCCTCGTTCAGACGGGCGCAGTCTGCGCAAAAGTAAAATCGGCACCATTACACCAAATTCCGTTCGGTAAAAAGGACTCAGTCGTGGCTGGACACAGCAAGTGGGCAAATATTCAACACCGCAAGGGTCGCCAGGATGAAAAGCGTGGCCGTGTGTGGACACGCATCACCCGCGAGATCATCGTGGCAGCGCGCAATGGCGGGGGTGACCCCAACATGAACCCGCGCCTGCGCCTGGCCATTGACAAGGCCAAGGCGGCCAACATGCCGGCCGACAACATCAAGCGAAACGTCGACAAGGCCACCGGCAACCTCGACGGCGTGACCTATGAGGAAATCCGCTACGAGGGCTATGGCATCGGGGGCGCCGCCATCATCGTGGACACCATGACCGACAACCGGGTCCGCACGGTGGCCGAGGTGCGTCATGCCTTTTCCAAGCATGGGGGCAACCTGGGGACCGAGGGCTCGGTGGCGTTCCAGTTCAAGCACTGCGGCCAGCTGATCTTTGCGCCAGGCACCAGCGAGGACCAGGTCATGGAGATTGCCCTGGAGGCGGGTGCCGAGGATGTCGTCAGTGGCGAAGATGGCTCAATTGAGGTCTTGACCGCTCCCAGCGACTTCGAGGCGGTGCGCAACGCACTGGAGGCGGCCGGACTCAAGGCCGAGGTGGCCGAGGTGACCATGCGCGCCGAGAACACGATTGCCCTGGGCGGTGAAGACGCGCAGCGGATGCAGAAACTGCTGGACGTGCTGGAGGACCTTGACGATGTCCAGGATGTCTTCCACAACGCCGAACTGGACCTGTAAGGCAGGATCATCATGAAAGTACTGGTGATCGGCGGTGGTGGCCGCGAACATGCCCTGGCCTGGAAGCTCAAGCGCTCGCCCAGCGTGACGCAGGTCTTCGTCGCACCCGGCAACGCCGGAACGGCCCGTGACCCGGCCTTGACCAACGTTCCCCTGACCGACAAGGTGGCGCTGCGCGAATGGGTGCAGGCCAATGGCATCGGGCTGACGGTGGTCGGGCCCGAGGCGCCGCTGGCAGCGGGTGTGGTCGATGAATTCCGGGCCCACGGCCTGGCCATCTTCGGCCCGACCCAGAGGGCCGCGCAGCTGGAAAGCTCCAAGGCCTTCTCCAAGGCATTCATGCAGCGTCATGGCATTCCCACCGCTGAATACCAGACCTTCACCGATCCGGCGCAGGCTCACGCCTATGTGGACGCCAAGGGTGCCCCCATTGTGGTCAAGGCCGACGGGTTGGCCGCAGGCAAGGGTGTGGTGGTGGCGATGACGGCGGCCGAGGCACACGAGGCCATCGACTTCATGCTGCTGGACAACAAGCTCGGGGTGGCCCACAACGAGGGCGGAGCCCGTGTGGTCATCGAAGAGTTCCTCGAAGGCGAGGAGGCCAGCTTCATTGTTCTGTGTGACGGCGAGCACGCGCTGGCACTGGCCACCAGCCAGGACCACAAGCGCCTGCTGGATGCCGATCAGGGGCCGAACACGGGTGGCATGGGGGCCTATTCCCCCGCGCCGGTGGTGACGCCCGCGGTTCATCAGCGCGCGATGGAGGAGGTGATTCTGCCGACGCTGCGCGGCATGGCCGCCGATGGGGTCCCGTACACCGGCTTCCTGTATGCGGGCCTCATGATCACGCCGGACGGACGCGTCAAGACGCTGGAGTTCAACTGCCGC
>JAJPEW010000284.1 GCA_021166755.1 Hydrogenophaga sp.
GTTGGCCGCGGTGGAGGCCACCGCAGAGAAGCTGGGCGTGAAGGTGGTCCTGGAAGGCTATCCGCCCCCACGCGACCCGCGGCTGAAGATGCTGCAGGTGACGCCCGACCCCGGTGTGATCGAGGTCAACATTCACCCCAGCAGCAGCTTTGCCGAACTGGTCGAACGCACGGAGTTTCTGTACGACGCCGCGCACCAGACGCATCTGTGCGCCGAGAAGTTCATGACCGATGGCCGCCACACCGGTACAGGCGGCGGCAACCACTTCGTACTCGGTGGCGCCACGCCCACGGACTCCCCCTTCCTGCGGCGGCCCGAGCTGCTGGGCAGCCTGATTGCCTACTGGCACAACCATCCCTCGCTGTCGTACCTGTTCAGCGGCCTGTTCATCGGCCCCACCAGCCAGGCGCCGCGGGTGGACGAGGCCCGCAACGACCAGCTCTACGAGCTGGAGATCGCGCTGGCGCAAATCGAGCGCAACCGCCAGGTCCACGGTACGGACATGCCCCCCTGGCTGGTCGATCGCACCCTGAGGAACATCCTCATCGATGTGACCGGCAACACGCACCGCAGCGAGTTCTGCATCGACAAGCTGTACTCGCCCGACGCCTCCACCGGGCGTCTGGGCTTGCTGGAACTGCGCGCCTTCGAGATGCCGCCCCACGCCCGCATGAGCATCGCCCAGCAGCTTCTCCTGCGTGCCCTGGTTGCGCGTTTCTGGCGCAAGCCCTGGTCCGGACGACTCACCCGCTGGGGGACCGAGCTGCACGACCGATACCTCTTGCCCACCTTCATCCGCATGGACTTCGAGGATGTGCTCACGGAGCTGGCCGAGGAGGGATACCCGTTCGACATGGCCTGGTTCGAACCGCATTTCGAGTTCCGCTTCCCGCTGGTCGGTCAGGTGGCCGCACGGGGCATCGAGCTGACGCTGCGCAATGCGCTGGAGCCCTGGCATGTCATGGGCGAAGAAGGTGCCGTCGGCGGCACGGTCCGATATGTGGACTCATCCCTGGAGCGGATCGAGGTGCGCGTCACCGGCTGGAACGACAGCCGCTACCGCATCACCTGCAATGGCCGCAGCTTGCCCTTGCAGCCCACGGGCACCGCCGGTGAGCACGTGGCCGGTGTGCGCTACAAGGCCTGGAACCCGCCCAGCGCCTTGCACCCCACCATCGGCGTGCATGCCCCCCTGACCTTCGACATCGTCGACACCTGGATGAACCGCTCCCTCGGCGGCTGCCAGTACCACGTATCCCATCCCGGAGGCCGCAACTACGACAGCTTCCCGATCAATGCCTACGAGGCCGAAAGCCGGCGCCTCTCGCGCTTCTTCCAGATGGGTCACACCCCGGGTCGGCTGTCTGCCACGACCGCCGAGATCAACCGGGAGTTCCCCTTCACCCTGGACCTGCGGACTTGAATGCAGCCAAGGCGATGTCGTGGTGCCGCCACAGGGTCTTCACCCATGCCGGGTCAGTGGATGACGCCCGCGGGCATACTCGCTAACCGTGCAACCCGACGCCCGAGACTCCCTGTTTGACGACCTGCCGCCGCAGACACCGGCGGATTGGGCCATGGCCGCCGCGGTCCCTGCCGACGGCGGACACCTGGATGAGTTGCGCAGCGGTGACGGCAGGATCTGCCCGCCCTGGGCCGAGTTTTTTGGCCACGTCGGCATGGACGGCGTGGCCGATCTCGACCGGCGTGCCGCCAGCCTGCAGCGGCAGATCCATGACAACGGCATCACCTACAACGTGTACGCCGACGCCTCCGGTCTGCAGCGGCCATGGGCCCTAGATCTGTTCCCGATGCTGGTGCCACCACAGGACTGGGCCACGATCGAGACAGGTGTGCTGCAACGAGCCCGACTGCTCAATCGGATGATGTCGGACCTGTATGGTCCACAGGAACTGCTGCAGCGGTCCCTGCTGCCACCGGCCCTCGTGCAAGGACATCCGGGCTACCTGCGCGCGCTTCGGGGCCTGAGCCCGGCCGGTGAGACCTGGCTGCACGTGATGGCCTTCGATCTGGCCCACGGTCCGGATGGGCGGTGGTGGGTGGTGGGGCAACGCACCCAGGCACCGTCCGGGCTGGGTTACCTGTTGGAAAACCGCATCGCCATCTCACGACAGTTCCCCAAGGCGTTCGCCGGCATGAAGGTCCAGCGCCTGGCCGCCAGCTACCGCGCGCTGATGGATGGCATCAAACGTCAGGCCCCCCAGGGGGAGGACACCCGGATTGCCCTGCTGACCCCCGGACCGTACAACGAGACCTACTTCGAGCACGCCTACCTCGCGCGCTACCTGGGCCTGACCCTGGTGGAAGGCAACGACCTGACAGTGCGCGACCAGCGCCTGTACCTCAAGACACTCGGTGGGCTGGAACCTGTTCACGCCCTTATCAAGCGCCTGGACGACGAATGGCTCGATCCGCTGGAGCTGCGCGCAGACTCCACCCTGGGCGTGCCCGGCCTGCTGCAGGTCCTGCGGGCGGGCAATCTGCTGCTGGCCAACATGCCGGGCTCGGCCGTCCTCGAGTCCAGTGCCCTACTCGGCTTTCTGCCGGGCATCGCACAACACCTGCTGGGCGAGGGACTTCTGATGCCATCGCTGGGCTCCTGGTGGTGCGGCGAGGAGGCGGCCCTGCGAGAGGTCGTCCCGCGGCTTCGCGACGGGGTCATTCGACCCACCTACCCCCGATCCGGGATGGACACCGTCATCGGTCAGACTCTGGATCACCGGGCACTGGACGAGTGGGCGGGACGCCTGATGCGTGAGCCCGAGCTCCACACCGTGCAGGACTGGATGCCCCTGTCGCAGACGCCCACCTGGTCTGAGGGACGACTGATGCCCCGTTCGGCCATGCTCCGGGTCTATGCGCTGGCCGACGGCCCGGGTTCCTGGCGGGTGCTGCCTGGCGGCCTGGTCCGGCTGGCCCCGCGGGGTCAGCTGGTGGCGGCCATGCAGCGGGGAGGCAGCAGTGCCGACTGCTGGGTCTTGACCGAAGGCCCGGTCGACATGACCAGTCTGTTGCAGACCGCCCCCAGCACCCTATCGATGGCCTTGCACAAGCGGCCTGTGACCAGCCGGGCTGCAGAGAACCTGTTCTGGCTGGGTCGCTACACCGAGCGCGCCGAGAACAGTCTGCGACTGGCCCGCATCACCCTGGAACTGCTGGAGGGCGACGACGCCGTGCCCGAGAGCCTGCTGAACTGGCTTTCCGCCTGTGCGGTCGAGAACTCGCTCGTGCTGGCTGGCGTGCCCACAGCGGCGCAGTCGCCGCGCGTTTTCCTGCGTTCTCTATTGGCGGGATTGAGTCCGCCCCCCGGATCGTCGATGGCCGCCTCTTCGTTCAGCGTCGGCTTCAACCTGCGCGCGCTCAGGCTGGCTGCCGCGCAGGTACGCGAACGCCTGTCACCAGAGCACTGGCACCTGATTGAACGGGCCGAGGCAGAGTTCACCCGGGACGGCGCGGGCCTGTCGGCGGACACCGAATCCGCCAGCGCCGAAGCACTGGCCCTGCTGCGGCAGGCCAGCGAGCGCCTGGCGGCGATCACCGGCGCACAAACCGATCGCATGATGCGCGACGATGGCTGGCGTCTGTTGTCCGTGGGTCGTCACATCGAGCGCCTGGTCACCCTCTCCAGGGCACTGTCGCTGGCGCTGGAACACCGCTGCGTCCAGGAGACAGCCGGCTTCGAGGCGGTGGTCGCCCTGTTTGACAGCACCATCACCTTCCACGCCACTTACCAGCAGCGCCGCGACATGGTGTCGCTGATCGACCTGCTGGTGATGGACCGCGACAACCCCCGCTCCATCGCCTGGGTCCTGCAGACGCTGCGCTCGCGTCTGGCCAGGCTTTCGAAAAGTGCCACACCACAGGACGCCGTGCTGGCCCAGGGCCTGCCCGACCCCGACACCTGGGCACTGACCGAACTCAGTTGCTGGCAGCGACAGGAACATCAGGTGCGATACGGTGCCTTGTCCGAGCTGCTGCTGGCCTGCGAGCGGGCCGCTGCGGATCTCTCCGACGAGATCACGCGCCTGCACTTCAGCCACGCCGACCAGAGAACGCAGAGCCTCGGCGCCTGACCCCATGGAACTGCGCATCCTGCACACCACCACTTACCGCTACCAGGGCAGCGTGGACATGGCCCAGCACATGGTCCACCTGTCTCCCCTGGACACCGCCACGCAGACCGTACGGGCGCACATGCTGACCATCACGCCTGAGCCCGCCTCGCGCAGCCAGACGACCGATGCCTTCGGCAACCTGCGCACGTTCTTCTCGCTGCAGTCGCCGCATGAGACGCTCACCGTAACCGCAGACAGCACGGTGGTGACGCAGGCGCCTGCGCCCCTGCCCGATCACCCGGCCTGGCAGGCACAGACCTGGGAGTCGGTGCGTGCCCGTTTTCACTACCGAGCGCAGGCGCCCTACGACCCGGCCAGCGAGTTCCTGTTTGCATCGCCGCACGTTCCTCGCGATGACGCCTTCGCCACGTTTGCCCGCCCGGACTTCCTCTCCGGCCGGTCGGCACTGGCCGCCGTGCGTTCGCTGATGGCGCATATCCACACCGGGCTGACGTACGAAAGTGCCAGTACCGAGGTCAACACGCCGGCCCTGGTGGCGATGGCCCAGCGCAAGGGCGTGTGCCAGGACTTCGCCCACATCATGATCGGCTGTCTGCGCAGCCTGGGGCTGCCCGCGCGCTACGTCAGCGGTTACCTGCTCACCCGGCCACCGCCAGGACAGCCCCGCCTGATCGGCGCAGATGCATCACACGCCTGGGTATCGGTCTACCTGCCGTTGCCACCGGACTGTGGAGCACAGTCTGGAGACTCACTGGCCAGCGGCGTCTGGCTGGACTTCGACCCCACCAACAACCGCTGCGGCTGGGGCAGCCCGGGCGAGGACTATGTCACGCTGGCCATCGGCCGGGATTTTGCCGATGTCTCGCCCATGCGCGGCGTCATCCAGGGAGGTGCCCGACATACGCTGGAGGTGGCCGTCACAGTGGCACCGCCCAACGAGCTTCAGACGCTGCCCAGCCCGGCCGAAGGCCGCTAACATCAGCTGGTCGGCTGCAGCCTGCGGCCTATTCCAACGGAGCACCCCATGGGCAAGGAACAGCGCAACGAGAAGATGAGCAAGAAGCCGAAAAAAGACACATCGGTGCCCAAGGGCCCGGTCAGCTCCGACCGTCCGGTCGCACCGGTCACCGCCGTGATCCCGCGCGGCAAAGACAAGGACAAGTACAAGTGAGTCTTCAGCGCGGCTTGCGCGCCGCTGAACGCTTGTCGGACTTGGGCTTGCGTTCCGGGCTGATGTGCCCTTCTTCCCGCAGCTTCTTCTTGCGAGCCGCGCGTTCGGCATCGGCCTGCTTGCCAGCCTTGAGCCAGCGCGCGAACTGCTCGGGCGTCTCCAGGGTGATGCGGCCGATGTGCAGGGCACGGAAATCGGCGATCACCAGTTCGGCCGCCTTCTGCATGTTGACCCTGCCGCCGCTGGCCAGCGCGCCGCGCTTGCGTCCGATGGCCTCGACCAGCTCGTCGTCGTGGGTCTGCGCCCAGGCCTCGGGCGACAGGCCCAGCTGGTAGCGCGCCTCCATCAGCGCAGGGTAGTCGGTCTTGAGCTTGGCCATCAGCTCGTAAGCGACCTCCTCCTCGTCGTAGGCATTCTTGCCCACCGCCCCGCTGGCGGCCAGGTTGTGACCGCTTTCAGGGACGAAGATGCGTGGCCAGAGCATGCCAGGCGTGTCGTAAAGGTAGAAGTCGTCGGCCAGCACGATGCGCGCCTCGGTGCGCGTCACGCCGGCCTCGTCCCCGGTCTTGGCCGCGCGCTTGCCCTTGAGCGTGTTGATCAGCGTGGACTTGCCCACGTTCGGGATACCGCAGATCAGCACCCGCATCGGCTTGAGCATGCCACCGCGCTTGGGCGCCAGCTCGAAGCAGGCGTCGATGAGCGCCCGCGCGGGTGCGGTGACGCTGGCGTCCAGTGCGATGGCGCGCGTGTCGGGCTGGGCGTTGTAGTGCGCCAGCCACAGCGCCGTGCGCGCAGGATCGGCCATGTCCTGCTTGTTGAGTACCTTCAGGGTGGGACGGCCGCTGGTGAGCTGCTGCATCAGCGGGTTCGCACTGCTGCCGGGCAGGCGCGCATCCAGCATCTCGATGACGACATCGATTTCCTTGACGCGCTCGGCGATGGCCTGGCGCGTCAGGTGCATGTGACCGGGAAACCACTGGACACTCATGGCAGGAGAATGGTGAGGGACGACAGAAAAGGCATGCGCCGCCGCCCGGGTTCCGGCCAATGGCGTCGCCGACAGGGCTCGTGCACAATGAATTGTCCACCCAACCCTGTGAGGAGATTCATGAGCATCACCGTCAAGATCGATCTGGGCTACGAGTTCAGCGTCAAGGCCAAGGCGACCGAGGTCTTCGAAGTGCTGTCGGACGTACCGACATCGGTGAGCCACTTCCCCAAGGTCGAGCAGCTGATCGACTTGGGCGGTGGAGTCTACCAGTGGGAAATGCAGAAGGTGGGCACCACCCAGGTCAACATCCAGACGGTGTACGCCAGCAAGTACACCAGCAAGTTCGATGTGGCCAAGGGACAAGGCACGGTGAAGTGGACACCGGTCAAGGGCGTGGGCAACGCACTTGTCAGCGGTCACTGGAAGATCGCCGACCGTTCCGGCAAAGCCACCGACATCGAACTGGCCATCGAGGGCGAGATCGAGGTACCGTTGCCCGGCCTGATGAAGATGGTGGTCGTGCCGGTGGTCCAGGGCGAATTCGAGAAGCTGGTCGAGAAGTACATCGCCAACCTCATCAAGCGCTTTGGCGGCGAGGTGTGAACAGCTTGCGGGTTTTCCCGTGTTTCACTGGACAAGTATGTGAATAACCCGGTGGGAAGCCTGTACGGGCGACCTAAGTGCCTGTCCGCCAAGGGGAAGTATCAGACTGCCCAACAAACAGGCAGCTCTGCAGGGCTGGATATCCACTTGTCCCGCGAAACACTGGACAAGCCTGTGCATAAGTTCAGGGCATGTCTGTAGGGCGCGGATAAGTCCTTGTCGCGCAACAGACTTTGTTGGACTGCCTGTTCAACAGGCAGTGCGCAAGCCCAATGGACGCACAGCCTCAGGCGGGCACAGCCTCAAGCGGTTTCCCCAACCGCGCCGCCGACACGTACTCCTGCCGGTAGATTTCGAAGGGCATGGTGTCGGCCGCCTCGATGCGCTGCTGCTCGGCCACCGAGGCCGCGCTCATGGCCTCGAAACGGGCCTGCTGGGCGGCACTCCACGGCAGCGCCAGCAGTTCGTCGCGGATGCGCTGCGACTGGGCACGGGCAAAGGCCACGAAGGAGTCGGCATGGTCGCGCCGGACGGCCGCCAGCACCCGGGCCGACGGCAGCGTGTCGGGCGCCTGCAGGCGCTCCCGCGCCTGTGCAATCACCCTTGCGTGGTGCTCGCTGTCCAGCAGCCCGTCCATGGCGACGGCCAGCGGCATGAGTTCATCCAGCAGTTCCAGCCCCCATCCGACCAGGGAGACCGGTTGGCCGCGCCGGGACAGGGTCAACCCCGGCTCTCGACCACGAGCGGCCGTCAGGTGCTGGTTCTGGGCCAGCTCGCGGATTTCCTGCGGCGTGTCGGGCGGGCTGTCCGAGAGCAGGCAGTGCAGCAGGAACACGTCCAGGAAACGCAGTGTGTCGGCGTCGATGCCGATGCGCTCGAAGGGGTTGAGGTCCATCAGACGGACCTCGATGTACTCGACACCCCGCTCGCGCAGGGCATGCAGGGGCCTCTCGCCCGGGAAAATGACGCGCTTGGGGCGGATGGTGCCGTAGAACTCGTTCTCGATCTGCAGCAGAGTCGTCGCCAGCTGGTTGTAGTCCCCACCCGGGTTGCGGATGCCCACGGCCTCATAGGCCGGCCAAGGCCGGGTCAAGGCATCGTGCAGCGACGCAGCATAGCCTTCCAGGCTGTTGTAGCTGACGGCCAGCGTGGACTGCGCATCGCTCTGGTAGCCCAGCCGCCCCATGCGCAACGATGTGCCATGGGGCATGTGCAGTGAGCCACCCTGCCCCAGCGGCTGCAGCTCATGCTGGCGGCCTTCCACGAAGCTGGAGCACACGGCGGGCGAAGCGCCAAACAGGGTCAGCAGCAGGAACGCATGACGGCGGAAATTGCGGATCAGCGCGAAATAGCCTTCGTTGTCGACACCGGGCATCGACCAGTTGTAGTGGATACCGCTGATGGTCTGCATGCGCCGGCCATACCGGTGCCCCAGGCCCATGCGGTAGACGCTCTTGGCGCGGCCCACGTTGGACGAACCATAGCGACCCAGCGGAATCGTCTCGTCGGTGGGCAGCCCGCACGGCATGCTGGAGGCCCAGAGCATTTCCTCACCGGCCGCCCCACCCTGCGCCTGCATGGTGCGCAAAGTGAACTGATGAATATCGATCAGCTCCGCCAGACAGGACTCGACGCTGCCGTGCACACCGGTGATCAGCTCCAGCTGGGACTCGCTGTAGTCGGTGGTGATGTGCGGGTGCGTCAGCGCGCTGCCCAGTCCCGCCGGGTGCGGCGTGAGCGCCAGTTTGCCGTCGGGTTGGGCGCGCAGGCTTTCTTTTTCAAGGCCACGCTTCATGCCGCGCAGGCGGTCGGCGCCCCATGAGAGCAGCCGTTGTGAGGGTTCGGTCATGATCGGTTCCAGGATGCCCGGAAATCTCCCCCGGGGGCCGGAAGTTAACACGGATGAGCGAAACCTGCTGCAGGCAAGGCGATCGGGTCCGTGCTGGCCGACACCGGCGCGTGAACCAACAACCAGGCCTGGATATGTCGCGGGTCGTTGGACACGCGCAGCTCGTCGAAGGCCTGCTGGGCCTGCGGATAGTGCCGCCGCAGGTAGTTCAGCCATTGCTTCATGCGCCCGGCGCGGTGGCGCGACTCCACCCG
>JAJPEW010000298.1 GCA_021166755.1 Hydrogenophaga sp.
CGGGCTGCAGGTTCGCTGGAGTTCGAGACGTTTCAGCCCCGTGCGGTGTTTGCCTCGGAACGCATTGTCGACATCCGTCAGCAGCCGCAGAACCGCGCAAGGCAGTTGATTGAAGAATTGATGATCGCCGCCAATGGCTGCACAGCCCGCTTTCTGGCGGCGCAGGGCCGGGCGTCCCTGCGCCGCGTGGTTCGCTCGCCAGAGCGTTGGCAGCGTATCGCCGATGTGGCCAGGACTTATGGTGTGAAGCTTCCCCATCAGCCGGACGGTCACGCGTTGGAGGCCTTTCTGGCCCGACAGCACCGGGAAGACCCGCTTCGATTTCCGGATCTGTCATTGGTCATCGTCAAGCTGATGGGATCTGGGGAATACGTGGTCGAGCGTCCGCACACGGAGGCCATCGGCCACTTTGGTCTGGCCGTTCAGGACTACATGCATTCCACGGCGCCCAATCGGCGCTTTCCTGACCTGATCACGCAACGTCTGCTCAAAGCTGCACTGGCCGGTGCTCCCTCGCCCTATTCGATGGAAGAGCTGGACGGGCTGGCCTCACACTGCACCGCACAGGAAGATGCGGCGCGCAAGGTCGAGCGTCAGATGCGCAAGTCCGAGGCTGCGCTGCTGCTGCACTCCCGAACCGGGCAGCTGTTCGATGCGCTGGTGACCGGCGCGGGGGACAAGGGCACATGGGTTCGCATCATGGAACCACCAGCGGAAGGTCGGCTGACCGGTGACCTGCCCAGCCTCAGGGTGGGGCAGGCCTTGCGCGTCAAGCTGGTCTCAACGTCCGTGGAGCGGGGCTTCATCGACTTTGTCCTGGCACGGTGAGCCTGGCGATCAAGGGGCTGCGAATGGAGAACTGGCATGAAGCGGATCTATGAGCCCCTGCACGTACCCCCGATTCCGGTGACCGGGTTTGCCATGCGCTTGCTCGCACATGCCGGCGTGGCCGTTGGGCTGATTGCCGTCTCACTGTGGCTGGGGATACTGGGGTACCGTTACCTTGAACGCATGACCTGGCTGGATGCCTTCTTCAACGCGGCGATGCTGCTGGGTGGCATGGGCCCGGTGAAGACGGTGGACATGACTGACGCGGGCAAGCTCTTTGCCGGTCTGTATGCCCTTTACTCGGGCCTGATGTTCATTGCCGTGATGAGCCTGATGCTGGCACCCGTGGTGCATCGCATCCTGCACCGGTTTCACTGGTCAAGGGATTCGGCCGGCTAGGTCGTGCGCAGGCTCGCCGCTATGTGCATGCGGTCCTGGCGGCAGGACCATGACCGATGTTCGATGGCGCACAGACGTGGTGTGCGGTGGGCGCGATAAACGCGAACGATGGACGTGTTGTTCATCGCCACGAAAGGATATCCATGAACTGGGACACGATTCAAGGCAACTGGAAGCAGCTCACCGGTCATGCCAAGTATGAGTGGGGCAAGCTGACGGGGGATGACCTGAAAGTCGTCGATGGACACCGCGACCAGCTGGCCGGCAAGCTTCAGGAGCGCTACGGGATCGCCAAAGACGTTGCCGAAAAGCAGATCAAGGACTGGGAAGATCGGGTGGAAGAAACCTGGCTGAGGTAATTCGCCCGTTGGGCTCGCCTGCGGTTGACCACCAGCCGCAGGCTGGCGGTCCCACCGGGTGCCAACGCCGAGGTTACCTGCCCTTGTGTTGGCCGCAAAGCTCCTGTTGGAGCCGCAAGTCGATTGCGTAGCAACTGCAGGCCTGCGCTTGCAGTCCGCCGCGATTCAAAATGGTGAGTTCGCCCCGGTGGTAGGCGATCAGGCCTGCGCGCTGAAAGGCCACGGCCGCCTGTGTCACGCCAGCTCGTCGCACGCCCAGCATCAGCGCGAGAAACTCGTGGGTGACGTGAAAGCTGTCGGCTTGTGCGCGATCCTGGCTCATCAGCAACCACCGTGCCAGGCGAGACGCCATCGGGTGAAACCGTTCGCACGCCGACGCCAGGGTCTGCTGATGCAGCCGAGCCAGCAGGCTGGTCTGCATCACTTCTCGAAGTGGTGGGCTGCTGTCGATTTCTGCCCGCAGTTCTTCGGCGCGAATGCGCCAGCTCTTGCCAGCACCCTGCACCAGTGATCGCCAGGGTGCCTTGGACAAACCCAGTACCAGTTCCGAGCCGAGCATCGATTCACGACCGACCATGCCGACCTCCAGCGCCGGGTAGTTGTCGACATCAATGACCAGCGAGATGAAGCCTTTTACAGGGAAGTGAGCATGGGTCAAGGGTTGCCCCCGGACGCTGAGCTCTTCCGACAGTTCCAGATCAAAGGATTCGCACCGGCTCAGCAGATGCCGTCGTGCTGATGCCGGGAGCATTTGCAGCAGCAGGTTGTTGGCGTGGGCCATGGATCGATCCTGTTCCGGGGGGGGGCTCATCGCCAAACGCGGACGCTGACGTGTGAGGGCCTGCCAAGGACGATGTGTACCCAGCAGTCGCAGGGCAGTGTGTGACGGTGCTTGCTGGTTGACTGTCTGTCAGCGCACACAGGAACGTGAAGACGAATTGGCCAAAGCGTGTCCGGCATGTTCGCCAGCGCACCGACGCGCCCTGCGGCTTTCTCTACAAACGGTCTGTGCATTCCGCGCAATGCGTCCCTGACGCGAGAAAGGATCTCATGAAATCACTGACAGTTTTTCACCTGCTGGGTGTCGCCAGTGCGGCCGGTTGCCTGGCGTCGTCTGCTCTTGCCCAGGACAGCAGCCACTTCTACGGTGGTGGATCGATCGGGCAATCGCGTACCGAAATGCATCCCGAGCGGACCACCGGGATTGTGTTGCCAGGCGTTGGCACCACCGACGCAGCGATCGACAGAACCGGCGATGCCTTCAAGATTTTTGGCGGCTATCAGATCAACCGGAACATTGCCATCGAGGGGGGCTATTTCGATCTGGGCAAAAACCGGTTCACGACCCGAACCTCGCCGCCAGGGACTTTGTCGGGTGAGACGCGTGTCCAGGGTCTCAACCTGGATCTGGTGGGAACCATGCCGCTGACCGAGCGCTTCTCCGCCCTCGCTCGTGTGGGTGCCCAACATGCCTGGTCCAAGGACCGGTTCAGTGGCTCTGGCGCGGGTGCTGGCATTTCCACGCGATCCAAGCACGACGATTCCAACGTCAAGATTGGCCTTGGGGTGCAGTATGAGATGAGTCCCGCGGTCTGGATACGGGGCGATGTGGAGCGCTACCGCATCAAGGACGCCACGGGAAGGCGTGCCAATGTGGATGTGGCGTCGGTCAGTCTGGTGTTCCCGTTCGGCAGAGCACCTGCCACACGGGTGGCCGTGGCGCCAGCGTATGTGGCGCCGCAGCCCATGCCCGCGCCTGCCGTGGTGGTTCAGGCACCGCCCCCGCCCCCTGCGGTGGTGGCCCCCGCACCTGCGCGCGTAAGCTTTTCCGCCGACGCCTTGTTCGGATTCGATCAGACCACGATCCGCCCTGAAGGGCAGACCGAACTGCGCAAGTTTGGGCAATCGCTTGAAGGTACCTCTTACCAGACCATACAGGTTGAGGGACACACCGACCGCCTGGGTTCCTCGGCGTATAACCAGACCTTGTCTGAAGAGCGGGCGACCACGGTGAAGAATTTTCTGGTCACCTCGGGCAAGATCGATCCTGCCAGGATTGCGGCGGTCGGCAAGGGAGAGGGGCAGCCGGTCACTGCGGCCGGGGACTGTTCCGACCAAATGGGGCGTGCGGCGTTGATCCAATGTCTTCAGCCCGACCGCCGTGTCGAGGTGGAGGTCAGCGGTACCCGCTGAGTGCAGCCGTTGCCCCCGGCGCCAGCCTCACTCTGCGAGGCGGTCGGGGAGCAGGCGGTCGTATTCTTTCTTGACTACAGCGTAGCACTCGCATACCCGATTCTCCAGTCCGGCGCGGTCCGTCACTGTGATGTGCCCGCGGGTGTAGCTGATCAGGCCTTGTCTCTGCAACTTGAGAGCAGCCTCGGTCACTCCTTCGCGGCGCACCCCGAGCATGTTGGATATCAGTTCCTGGGTCATCACCAGCTCGTTGCCAGTGAGGCGGTCCAGACTCAGAAGAAGCCACCGGCACAGTTGCTGGTCGAGCGAATGGTGGCGGTTGCAAACCGCCGTTTGTGCCATCTGGGTGATCAGTGCTTGAATAAAGCGTAGCAACAGGTGCATCAGCGGGCCGCTGCGGTGGAACTCCGCTTGGATGACCTGTGCTGGAAGGCGAAAGCCCTTACCAGCACTTTGTACCACCGCACGACTTGGTGTGGCCTCGCCGCCCATTAGGATTGCAATGCCCACGATACCCTCTTTGCCTACCACCGCGATCTCGGCCGAGGCACCGTCCTCCATCACATACAGCAGTGACACGATAGCGTTGATCGGGAAATACACGTGGCTCATCTTGCAGCCGGACTCGTAGAGCACCATGCCCAGGGGCATATCCACCAGTTCCAGCGAAGGAGCAATCCGCGCCCACACAGGCTCGGGCAGGCAGGCCAACAGACTGTTGCCTACCTGATCAGGTTTGATCAAATCCATCCGGTCATCTCCCTCGTGTTGTATTTCGTACAGCAGATGCCTTCAGTGTGTGACACCAATCACGATACCTCAGGCTTGAGGTCCTGTATGTGCGCTAGCGTACAGAAGCGCTTGCCGGGTCGCAACGATCAGTGGTCGCCTGGCAGAGGGACGACGAAATGGCTTGACGAGGGCAGGTCGAGCCACTTCAGGTGTTCTCCCACGCGCAGCAGGCGGGGGGCTGGTTCCATCAAGGCCGCCAGTGCCGCTGAAGGGTCGCCTCGCACCAGCACGAAGTGCATGCGGCGATCACCGCGCAGCAAGGTCAGTGTGGCTGAGGGCCAGTGCGAGGGCAGGCAGGGTGTGATGCACAGGTCGGTGGCGCTCATCTGCAAGCCCAGGATGGACTCCACCGCGGCGCGATGCAGCCAGCCGGCAGCGCCGGTGTACCAGGTCCAACCGCCACGGCCCTGATAGGGGGGCTGGCTGTAGACATCGGCGGCCACCGCATACGGTTCGACGCCGTAGAGCGATCCCCAGCGAGGGTGTTGTGCCCGATGGGCAGGACTCAGGTACGTGAACCAGCGATAGGGTGTGTCCTGAGCGGTGACATCGGCGGTCTCTTGCTGCGCCAACTGGGCCGACGCCATCAGTGCCCAAACCGCTGCGTGGCTATATTGGCCGCCGTTCTCCCGCACGCCAGGAGGATAGGCCTGGATATAGCCTGCCGGCGGGCTGGCATGCACCAGTGGCGGGTTCAGAAGGCGTATCAGACCGTATTCCGGATCCACCAGGTGCCGGTGCACAGCCTGCATGGCCTGATGCTGTCGTTCAGGCGAGGTCTGGTTGGACAGCACACTCCAGGCCTGTGCGATCAGATCGATCTGCGCTTCAGGCTGCTGGGCAGAACCCAGTGTGGTGCCGTCGTCAAAGAACGCGCGCCTGAACCAGGCACCGTCCCAGGCGTGGCTGCCGAGCGCGACACGCCAACCCATGATTGCTTTTTCCCAGGCGCGTGTGCGATTCCATTGACCACGGGACCTCGCCAGCGGCAGCCAGTCGCTCACGATGCTGCACAGGAACCAGGCAAGCCAGACCGATTCGCCACGCCCCTCATGACCAACGCGGTTCATGCCATCGTTCCAGTCGCCGGTGCCCATCAGCGGAAGACCGTGTGCGCCCACCGCCAGACTGCGGTCGATGGCGCGCGCACCGTGCTCGAAGATGCTGGCAACTTCGAGGCTGACCGATGGCGTGTCGTAGCGGTCCTCGACGCCTTCGGGCAGGCGCGCGGCGGACAGAAAGGGAACGGGCTCATCCAGCAAGGTGGTGTCATCGGTCACATGCAGGTAGTGCGAGATGGCATAAGGCAGCCACAGCAGGTCGTCGGAGAAGTGTGTCCGCACCCCGGCGCCACCAGGTTCGTGCCACCAATGCTGCACATCACCCGCTTCGAACTGGCGTGAAGCGCACCGCACGATCTGCGAACGAAGGATGGCGGAATCGATGCCCGTCAGCGCCATCGCGTCCTGAAGTTGATCGCGGTAGCCGGTCGCGCCACCTGCCTGGTAGAAGCCCGCTTTGGCCCACATCCGCGAGGACAGGCTCTGGTAGAGAAGCCAGCGGTTGACCAGAACGTCGAACAGCGGATCGGGGGTGCTGACCGTGGTGTTACCGAGGAGCGCATCCCATCGGGACAGTACTGCGAGTTCGCGTGCGGATGTGCTGCTCGGGCGCGCCTGGCGCATCAGCGACAGGGCGGCAGCGGCGTCAGGGGCGTAGCCCAGCAGGAAGACCTGCTCGACCGACGCTCCCGCGCGCAGCGTGACTTGACGCGACAGTGCCGCACACGGGTCCAGGCCGAATCCGCTGCGCTGGCCCAGATTCCTGGGGATCACCAACTGTCCTTGGCGATCAAAAAAGGCACGGCGGTCGCAGGCCCAGTCCATCCCGGCGGGGTCGTGCACGCCCTCGAACGACTCGCAGAAGAAGGCGGTGCCGCCGCCCAGACCTCCCGCTTCCTCGACCTGCGTGCAGAGCAGGCCCTCCAGCGCCACAGATTCTGCGTTCGTGAACACCGGGATACACATCAGGCTGGCGCGGTCACCTCGCCTTTCTCCCATCATCCATTCCACCAGTCCGATGATGCGCAGGTGTGCCTTTCCCTGGCCATGATTTTCCAGTTTGATGCGTATCTGCTTGACCCGGAGTTCGGTGTCCACGCACCAGGTCACCGAGACCCGCAGATCGCCT
>JAJPEW010000311.1 GCA_021166755.1 Hydrogenophaga sp.
GAAATATTGTAATTGCCGTTGAAGGTGACGCGCTGTGCACCGCCCCCCTGTGCATCCATGCGATAGATCTGGGGTGACCCGCCTCTATCACTGACGAAATAGATGCTTCGCCCATCGCCGCTGAACGCCGGCTCCGTATCGATGCTGCCGGATTGGGTCAGGCGCCGCGGCTGTCCGCCATCCATGGACAGGGCATACAGCTGGGCATTGCCGGAGATCGACAGGGCCGCCACCAGTTGCCGTCCGTCAGACGACCACGCGGGCGCGCTGTTCGAACCACGGAAGTTGGCCAGCAGGCGCCGGCGGGCCGCATAGATGTCGTGTGTGTAGATGACCGGCTTGCGCGATTCGAACGACACATAGCTCAGATCGTTGCCGCTGGGCGACCACGCCGGGGAGATCAGCGGCTGGTTGCTGCGAAATACTTCCTGGGCGCCTTCGCCGTCGGCGTCGGCCACCAGCAGCCGGTGCGTGTTGCCCTGCTTGGAGACGTAGGCAATGCGCGTGGAGAAGACACCTTTTTCACCGGTGAGCTTCTCGTACATGTAGTCGGCGATCTTGTGCGCCGCCTGCCTGAGGTCCCTGGTCGTGACCGGGTAACTCATGGCGCCAAGGTCCTGCCCGCGCACGGCGTCCCAAAGACGGAAGCGAACGTCGAGGCGACCATCGGCCAGACGTGACACGCTGCCGGTGAGCAGGGAATCGGTCCCCTTGGAACGCCATGGCGCGAGATCAGGGCGGGCCGTTTCATCCAGGCGGGCGGCCAGGGGTTCGACAAAGCGGAACTGGCCCGTGCGCTCCAGGTCTGCGCGGACGATGGCCGCCATGTCCTGCGAAACGATGCCGTTGTCCCGGAACGGGGCGATCGAGAATGGGACCTGGGTCACCCCTGCCCCGGACACCTCGACCCGGAACTGAGCCAGCGCCGGGGAGACCGGGAGAGCGGCCAGTGAGGCCGTGGCGGCCATTGCGCCGAGCCAGCCTCGGCGCGAGGAAAGATGTGCGGACAGGATTTGGTCGTGCATGTGAGGGAGGATGGGTTTCGGACTTGGTGGACGAGGTCCGCCAGAAGTTCCGATCAATGCATCACATTGGATAATAACGGAAGCAGGTTGCGCGTCCGTCACAAGATGTGCAGCTATCGGGGCCACCACAGGTCCAACCTGCCTCTGACCCCTCATGCCCGACGACCACGCTCCCCAAGTCACGATTCTTCAGCGCCTGCGCCGCTTCTGGCCCTACTTTCGTCAGGCACGGACAGGCATCGTCCTGGCCATTGCGGGCACCCTCGTGGGTGCGCTGAGCGAGCCCATGATCCCCGCCCTGCTCAAGTCCTTGCTGGATCGCGGGTTCACCGAGGGACAGATTCCCTTGTGGATGGTGCCCGCCGCACTCATGGGCCTTTTCGGCATCCGCGGCCTTGCGGGATTTGTGGCCCAGTACTCCCTCTCGTACACCGCCAGCATGGGCCTGCTGAACCTTCGGCGCGCCATGTTCGAGCGGCTGTCGAGTTCCGACCTCACGCTGTTCAGCCGCCAGAGCGCCAGCAAACTGTCCAACACGCTGGTGTACGAAGTCCAGACGGGGTCGACGACGCTGGTCAATGCCATGCTGACGCTGGCCAAGGACAGCCTGACCCTGGTGGCGTTGATGGGCTACCTGATGTACCTGAACTGGCGGCTGACACTGATTGTGCTGTTGCTGTTTCCCGGCCTCGTGCTGATCATGCGGGTCCTGTCACGTCGGCTGTACAAGCTGACACGGTCGAGCCAGCAGGCCACCGACGAGCTGGCCTACGTGGTGGAAGAGAACGCGCTGGCCCACCGGATGATCCGGCTGCATGGCGCGCAGGCACAGCAGGCCAGGCGGTTCGAGAAGCTGAGCGTGGCTTTGCGCAGGCTGGCCCTCAAGTCGACGATCGCGCAGGCCGCCATGACGCCGCTGACCCAGATGCTGGCGGCGGCTGCCTTGTCGGCGGTGATTGCGATCGCGCTGTGGCAAAGCTCCACCAGCGGTGTCACGGTGGGCAACTTCGTGGCCTTCGTGACCGCCATGCTCATGCTGATTGCGCCGGTGCGTCACCTGGCCGAGATTGCCGGCCCGATCACCCGCGGTCTGGCGGCACTGGAACGTGGCCTGGAGCTTATCGAGGAGTCTTCCGAGCAGACCAGCGGCACCCATGCGGTCGACCGCGCACAGGGGGATCTGCTCATCGAGAACCTCTGGCTGCGATACCCGTCGCGTGAAAGCGATCTGGAGCCTCGACCCGCCCTGCGCGGTGTGACACTGCAGGTTCACCAAGGTGAGGTGCTCGCGCTCGTCGGGCCATCGGGATCGGGAAAGACCACCTTGGTCAACCTGCTGCCTCGATTCCTGGAACCCACCGAAGGAAGAATCCTGCTCGATGGCGTGCCGCTGCCCGACTGGCAGTTGGGATCGCTGCGTCGTCAGTTCGCCATGGTGAGTCAAGATGTCGTGATGCTCAACGATTCGCTGGCGGCCAACGTGGCGCTGGGTGCGAACGACGAAGTCATCGATGAGGCCCGTGTGCTGGCGGCCCTGCGTTCGGCCAATCTCGGCGATCTGGTGGAGCGCCTTCCCCAAGGCATTCACACGGGCGTCGGCCACAATGCGACCGAGCTTTCCGGCGGTCAGCGCCAGCGACTGGCCATTGCCCGCGCCATCTACAAGGACGCACCCATTCTCATCCTGGATGAAGCGACATCGGCCCTGGACAACGAATCAGAGCGACTGGTTCAGGATGCGCTGGCCCGTCTGATGGCCGGACGGACCACCTTGGTCATCGCCCACCGCCTGTCCACCATCGAGCACGCGGATCGGGTCGTGGTGCTGGCCGATGGCCAGGTGGCCGAACAAGGCACCCACGCCCAGCTGCTGCAGCAAGGTGGCATCTATGCCCGGTTGCACGCGCAGGGGTTTCGCAGCGAGGATCCGGCCGAAGAGCGCTGAGGACGTGCTCAGAGCAGGACGATGTCGTACTGCTCCTGGGTCATGGATGACTCGGTTTGCAGTGAGATCGGCTTGCCGATGAAGTCGGACAGGCCGGCCAGATGCTGGCTTTCTTCGTCCAGGAACAGTTCGACCACCCGGGCCGAGGCAATCACACGGAATTCGCGCGGATTGAAGGCACGGGCCTCGCGCAGGATCTCGCGCAGAATGTCATAGCAGACGCTGCGCGCAGTCTTGACCAGGCCCTTGCCACTGCAGCCGCCACAGGGCTCGCTGAGCATCTGGGCCAGCGACTCGCGGGTGCGCTTGCGGGTCATCTCCACCAGGCCCAACTGAGAGAAGGTACCCGTCATGGTCTTGACGCGATCACGGGCGAGCTGCTTGCGGAACTCGCTCAGCACGGCTTCCCGGTGGACATCCCGGACCATGTCAATGAAATCGACAATGACGATCCCGCCCAGGTTGCGCAGGCGCAACTGCCGCGCGATGGCCTGGGCGGCCTCCAGGTTCGTGCGAAACACCGTGTCATCGAAGTTGCGGGCACCCACAAATCCGCCGGTGTTGACGTCCACGGTGGTCAAGGCCTCGGTCTGGTCGATCACCAGATAGCCACCCGACTTCAGGTCCACCCGCCGCCCCAGCGCACGGGCAATTTCCTCGTCGATGTTGAACAGGTCGAAGATGGGGCGCTCACCGCTGTAGTGCTGCAGCTTGGGCAGGGTATCGGGCATGAACTCGGACGCGAACTGCTGCAGGATACCGAACTGCTCGCGGGAGTCGATCCGGATCGACTGGGTCTGGCTGCCGGCCAGGTCGCGCAGCACGCGCTGCATGAGGTTGAGATCCTCGTGCAGCAGCGAGGGCGGAGGCAGGCGGCTGGCCGCCTCGCGAATGCGCTGCCAAGTCTTGCGCAAATAGGCGATGTCTTCCCTGAGTTCATCGTCGCTGGCGTCCTCCGCGTTGGTTCGGAGGATGAAGCCCCCTGCGGCGCTGCCGTCGGGCGGCGCGGTCAGTGCGCCCAGCCGCTGACGCAAGGCTTCCCGTTGGGCAGTCGGTATCTTCTGACTGACACCGATGTGGTTGTCCTGAGGCAGAAAAACCAGCAGGCGCCCGGCGATGCTGATCTGGGCGGTCAGTCGGGCACCCTTGGTACCGATCGGATCCTTGAGCACCTGCACCATCAGCGCCTGCCCTTCGAAGATCTGCCGCTCAATCGGCTGCACCGGGTCAGGGGTAAGCACCTTGGCACCCGCTCCGGCATCACCGTTCTGGCCTTTGTCCTTGGGCGCAGCGTGCTTGGCCGCGATGTTGGGCATCAGGTCGGCCACATGCAGAAAGGCCGCCCGGTCCAGTCCGATGTCGATAAAGGCGGACTGCATGCCCGGCAGCACCCTGGAGACCTTGCCCAGATAGATGTTGCCCACCAGACCTCGCTCCAGGGTGCGTTCGATGTGCACCTCCTGGACGGCGCCCTGTTCCACCACGGCCACGCGGGTTTCCTGGGGCGCCCAGTTGATCAAGATGTCCTGGCTCATGTCGGTCTTTTCCAATCTGGCGGTCGTGGTGTCATCCGGTCCGGACGTGGGCGGCCCGGAGCAGGCCTGCGGTCTCGAAGGCAGGGAGTCCCATGATCCCCGAATAACTGCCGCTGATGTGCGAGATCCACGCCGCCGCCCTGCCCTGGATGGCATAGGAACCGGCCTTGCCCATCGGTTCACCCGTGGCCACGTAGCGGCGGATGTCGCCGGGAGACATGTCGGAGAACGTCACCCACGACACAGACAGCGCATCCAGGGTTCGGTCCGTCCTGACACCGGGCACCCCCAGCGCCACCGCGGTCAGCACCCGGTGACGCCGCCCCGACAGTGCCGCGAGCGTCCGCATGGCGTCGGCTTCGTCGGCGGGTTTGCCCAGAATGCGGCGCCCCAGGGCCACGGTGGTGTCAGCGCACAGAACAGGGGCCAGGGGAAGGCGCCGGCGGCGCAGGCGTTCCAGCGAAGCCGTCAGCTTGAGCTGGGTGACCCGGCGCACATACGCCGCCGGCGCCTCGCCCGGCAACACCACCTCCAGTGACTCCGCATCCTCCTCGTCATCGGGCAGCAGGAGCTCGCAGCGCACCCCCCATTGCTCCAGCAGTTGAAGCCGGCGGGGACTTTGTGAGGCCAGGTAGATGTGTTCGTGCATATCGTGCAGCCGGTCAGCGCGTCATTCCCTGTGATACGGGTGATTGGCATTGATCGACCAGGCCCGGTAGAGCTGCTCGATCAGCAGAACGCGCACCATCGCGTGAGGCAAGGTCAGATCCGACAGACGAATGCGCTGATGCGCCGCCGCCCGGAAGGCTGGCTCCAGCCCATCCGGCCCGCCGATGACCAGGGCGACATCGTCGCCGCCTTGTTGCCACTGTAGCAACTGCTGCGCCAGGGCCTTGGTGGTGAGGTTGCTGCCCCGCTCGTCCAACACCACGATGCGGCAGCCTTTGGGCAATGCGGCCTGGATGCGCTCCCGCTCAGCCGCCATGACCGTCTCGACGGTCTTGGATCCGCGGGGTTCTGTCTTGACCGCCTTCAGCTCTACCCTGAGTTCGGGCGGAAACCGTTTGGCGTAGTCGTCGTAGGCGGTCTGAGCCCAGTCGGGCACCCGTTGCCCGACCGCCACGATGACCAGCTTCATGCCTTCTTCTTGGGTGCGGCTTTTCTGGCGGGCGACTTCACGGCAGGTTTCGCCGAGGCAGCCTTGACCGGGGACTTCCTGGCCGCCGGCTTCGGCGCATTGACCACCACCTTGGGCAGGCTGGTCTTGGTTTTGGCGGTCGCGCCGGTGGCTTTCGTGCGTGCCGGTGTCGCCGCTGACTTGACCGCGGTCTTGGACGCCACGGAGCTCTTCGAAGGGGCCGCCTTTTTGCGGGTTGGAGTCACATCAGTTGCAGCGGCTTTGGCTGCCGTCTTGCGCACCACCTTTTTCGCCGGCACGGCAGGCGCCTCGGACTTGGCCTTGGCCGCTGTCTTGCGGGCCGGCTTGGTCTGGCTGGCCTGACGGGCCTCTGCAGCTTTCTCCGCCCCGGTCTTCAGACGCACGGGCTTGGTGCCCCAGATCTCTTCCAGGCGGTAGTACTGACGGATCACCGGCTGCATGATGTGGGCAACAGCCTGACCGCAGTCCACGATGATCCACTCCCCATTGTCCTCGCCCTCGACGCGTGGCTTGTCGAAGCCGGCCTCGCGCACCGCGTCACGGACGCTGGAGGCCAGCGCCTTGGTCTGCCGGTTGGAGGTGCCGCTGGCGATGATCACCCGCTCGAAGAGGGGCGAGAGGTCTGCGGTGTTGAACACCACAATATCCTGACCCTTGACGTCCTCCAGCCCCTCGACGATGGCCCGTTGGAGTTTCTGGATGTCTTTTTTGGCGGCGGTTTCGCTGGTCATGAATGGGTCTGGTAAAGGTGTTGTTGTGAAATATAGCTTGCGACCGGCTGTGACACCAGCGGTATCTCTTCGGAGATCGTGGAAGAACCCTCGCGGGACAGGCGACGCCTCAGGGCCGTCGCGCTGACGTTGATCAGAGGCATTTGCAGCCGTACATGGGGCAGATCCGCCTCTCGCAGATCCGTCGGCGGGTGCGAGGCATCGATGGCGTCATCGCCAATGCGTCTGGCCCGTTCGGCCACCGCCAGCGTGACGAGCGACAGCAGTTCCTGCCAGCGGTGCCAGGTGCGAAACAGCTGCAACTGATCGGCCCCGATGACCAGAAAGACTTGGGCGCCCGGGTATTGCGCCAGCACCTCCCGGACGGTGTCAATGGTGTAGGTCGGTCCGATCCGGTGCATCTCCCGGTCGTCCACCTGCACCCGTGCCAGATCGTCGAACGCCAGGTGGCACATGGCCAGCCGATGCCGGGCGTCGGTCAACGACCGGGATTTGTGCCAGGCCTGACCGGTCGGCAGGATCAGCAACCGGTCCAGCGACAACTGGTCGAGGGCCGCCTCGGCCAGCGCCCGATGCGCCCGGTGCGGAGGATCGAAGGCGCCACCATAGAGTCCGATGCGCAGGGACGCATCGCTCACACCCACTCCCGACGGACCAGGAAATGCCGGTAGAGCCTGTCCTCCGGCGTGCCCTTCTTGGTCTGCCGGTTGTAAGCCCAACTGACCAGGGGAGGCATGGACAGCAGGATGGATTCGGATCGGCCGCCGGATTGCAGCCCAAAATGGGTGCCCCGGTCCCAGACCAGGTTGAACTCCACATAGCGTCCGCGGCGGTACAGCTGGAAGCTGCGCTCACGCTCGCCATAGGGGGTGTTCTTGCGGCGGTCGACGATGGGCAGGTAGGCGTCCAGAAAGGCATCCCCCACCGAGGCCATCATGGCAAAGCTACCGTCGAAACCCAGATCGGAGAAGTCGTCAAAGAAAACTCCACCGATGCCCCTCTGCTCGTCGCGGTGCTTCAGGTAGAAGTATTCATCGCACCACTTCTTGAACCGCGGGTACTTGTCGACGCCGAATGGGTCCAGCGCGCCCTTGCAGGTGGTGTGGAAATGCGCGCAGTCCTCGTCGAACCCGTAGTACGGGGTCAGGTCCATGCCGCCGCCAAACCAGCACACCGTCTCTCCGCCGGCCGGGGTGGCGGCGATCATGCGCACATTCATGTGCACGGTGGGCACGTAGGGGTTGCGCGGGTGGAACACCAGCGAAACGCCCATGGCTTCGAACGGTGCGCCCGAGAGCTCAGGGCGATGCTGCGTGGCCGACGGCGGAAGACTGGGACCACTCACATGGGAAAAGCCGCAGCCTGCGCGCTCGAACACCTGCCCGTCCTCCAGGATCTGGGTGATGCCCTGCCCCTGCAGGCGTTCGCCCGCAGGCTTCTTCCAGCGGTCCACGATGAAACGGCCGCCATCGACCATGGCCACCGTCGAGGTGATGCGATCCTGCAGGTCGGTCAGGTAGTCACGGACGCTTTGGGTCTGGGAATTCATGGATGTTTTTTCCGTTAGGCACACTCACACGGCGCGGAACCCGATGTCCTTGCGGTATTGCATGCCATCGAACCGGATGCTCTCGGCCAGTGTGTACGCCCGCTGCTGGGCCTGCCGCACATCGGGGCCCAGCGCCGTGACACACAGGACGCGACCGCCCGAGGTGACGACCGCATCGCCACGCTCGGCCGTGCCGGCATGAAAGACCATGCCGTCATCCGCATCAGCCGGCAACCCGGTGATGGCGTCGCCTTTTCGGGGGTCCAGCGGATAGCCGGCCGCAGCCAGCACCACGCCGAGGGCCACACGGGGGTCCCAATCCAGCGACACACGGTCAAGTTCCTGGCGCGTGGCCGCCAGCAACACCTGCGCCAGATCACTTTGCAGTCGCATCATGATGGGCTGAGTCTCCGGATCACCCATGCGGCAGTTGAATTCCAGCGTCTTGACGCGCC
>JAJPEW010000275.1 GCA_021166755.1 Hydrogenophaga sp.
ACCATAGGGACACTGTGCCTGCTCAACGGCCTGGTCGAACTCCAGGGGTCGACACCAGCCTGGGGCATGGTGCTGCTGCTGACGGCACTCATGGTTCTCATCGGCTTTGTCTGGCTGCAGCGCCAGACCCTGCGCGCGCGACAACGACACCCCGACCGAGGCATGGACCCATTGATGAACCTGTCGCTGTTCAAGGACCGCCGGTTCGCGATGGGCAGCATCGTCGCGTTCATCTACGGCATCGCGCTGTTCGGCTCCACCTACCTGCTGCCGGTGTACATGCAGATGGGCCTGCAGCTGTCGGCCGCCTTCGTGGGCACCGCCTTGTTACCTGCCGGCCTGATCCTGGCCATCACGATCGGATGGGTCGGTCGGCTGACCGACCGACAGCCCACCTACCGGCTGGTCAGCATCGGTCTGGCCCTGCTGGCGGCCTCGTTTGCCCTGATGCCGACGATCAACGGGCAGGATCGCGCGCTGACCGTCTGGCTGCTGGTGGCCTGGGCCATTCTGGGCCGCATCGGCCTGGGTTTCATCCTGCCATCGCTGAACGTCGGCGCCATGCGCGGCCTGGAGCGCCATCACATCCCCCAGGGCGCCAGCGTGATCAACTTCCTGCGCATGCTCGGCGGGGCCGCCGGGGTCAGCCTGTGCGGCATCGTGCTGGAATGGCGGCTGGCCGCCCACCAGATCCCCCTGGCCGGGACCGGTGTGTCCACCGATCGCCTGGCCGCCTTCAACGAGACCTTCGGCCTGCTGGCGTTCATCTGCCTGCTGGCCCTGGTGGCCGCACGACAGATGCGTCACCCGCTGACACCCGAGGCAAAATAGGACCATGTGCCAGCTGCTCGGCCTCAACTGCGCCACCCCCACCGACGCCACCTTCAGCTTCACCGGCTTCTGCCAGCGGGGCGGCGCCACCGACCACCATGCCGATGGCTGGGGCATCGCCTTCTTCGAGGGTCGTGGCCTGCGGCTGTTCGTCGATCACGAAAGCGCCGCCGACTCGCGCATGGCCGGGTTCCTGCGCAGCTACCCGCTCAAGAGCAGGAACATCATTGCGCACGTGCGCAAGGCCACGATTGGCCAGGTGTGCCTGGAAAACGCACACCCGTTCACACGCGAGCTCTGGGGCCGGCACTGGGTGTTCGCGCACAACGGCGACCTCAAGGACTACCACCCGCATCTGCACGCCCAGTTCCGTCCGGTCGGCACCACCGACAGCGAGCGCGCCTTCTGCTGGCTGATGCAGGAAATGGCCAAGTCGCACGCCGATGTGCCCAGCGTGGCCGAGCTGACCCTGACCCTGCGCGAACTGATCCCCCAGGTGCGGCGCTTCGGCACCTTCAACTTCCTGCTGTCCAACGGTGAAGCCCTGTGGGCACACTGCAGCACCAAGCTGCACTGGCTGGTGCGCGAACACCCCTTCCGTCAGGCCTCCCTGATGGACCACGACTGGACCGTGGACTTTGCGCAGCTCAACCAGCCAGGCGACCGGGCCGCGGTCATCGTCACGACACCGTTGACCCACGACGAGCAATGGACGGCCTTTGCCCCCGACGAGCTCAAGGTGTTCGTGGACGGCCAACCCTTGGGGTAATCCCTCGTGTGGCGCGGGCGTGACCGGCATCGAGTGGGGCAGCGGCTTAGTATCATGACCGGCACGGACAGCAGGCCCTGAAGCGGCTGCCGCCATCGACAACATCCAACGGAGACCCTGACATGCAACGACGCCATTTCATTGCCGGCGGCCTGAGCGCCGCCGCCCTTCCCTCCTTGAGCTTCGCCCAAGGCATCGAGAAGCCCAAGGTCACGATCGCTGTCGGTGGCAAGAACCTGTTCTACTACCTGCCGCTGACGATTGCCGAGCAGCTGGGCTACTTCAAGGCCGAAGGGCTGGACGTCAACATCGTCGACTTCGCCGGCGGCTCGCGCGCCCTGCAGGCCGTGGTCGGCGGCAGTGCCGACGTCGTCTCGGGCGCCTTCGAGCACACCATCAACATGCAGTTCAAGGGGCAGCCCATGCGTGCCTTCGTGCTGCAGGGCGCCGCGCCGCAGATCGTGCTGGGCGTCAACCCCAAGACCATGCCCAACTTCAAGTCGGTGGCCGACCTCAAGGGCAAGAAGATCGGGGTGACCGCACCGGGCAGCTCCACCAACGTGCTGGCCAACTACGTGCTGGCCAAGGCTGGTCTCAAGCCCAGCGATGTGAGCTTCGTCGGCGTGGGCGCGGCCAATGGCGCGGTGGCGGCGATGCGCGCTGGCCAGATCGACGCCATCAGCAACCTGGACCCGGTGATCACGCTGCTCCAGCGCTCGGGAGACCTGAAGATCGTCACCGACACCCGCAAGATGGCCGAGGCCGAGCAAGTCTTCGGTGGTCCCATGCCCGCGGGTTGCCTGTACGCCCCCACCGCCTTCACCGACCGCAACCCCAACACCGCGCAGGCCCTGACCAACGCCATGGTGCGGGCCAACAAATGGATCCAGCAGGCCGGCCCCGGGGAGATCATCCGGGTCGTGCCCGAAAGCTACCTGCTGGGCGACCGCGCGGTCTACATCGACGGCTTCCTGGCATCCAAGCAGGCCATGTCGGTCGATGGCAGCTTCCCGGCCAAGGGCGCGGAAACCGCGTTCAAGGCGCTGGCCAGCGTCGACAGCAAGCTGGCCGAGGCCAAGCTCGACCTGAATGCCGTCTACACCAACGCATTCGTGCAGAAGGCCAATGCCAAGTACCCCAAGGGCTGAGATGAGCGCTCCCGCGATTGAACTCAAGGGCATTGCCTGCACCTTCGTCAGCAAGGACCAGCCCGGCCAGCGCTACACCGCTGTCAGCGATGTGGACCTGACCGTGGGTGCGGGCGAGTTCGTCAGCGTGGTCGGACCGACCGGCTGCGGCAAGAGCACGCTGCTGAACGTGGCGGCCGGCCTGCTCTCGCCCAGCAAGGGCAGCGTGAAGATCTTCGGAGAGCCCCTGGCTGGCATCAACAGCCGCGCCGGCTACATGTTCCAGGCCGAGAGCCTCATGCCCTGGCGCACCGCCCTGGACAACGTGATGGCCGGTTTGCAGTTCCGCGGCGTGCCGGAGCGCGAGGCCAGAACCCAGGCCGAAGACTGGTTGCGCCGAGTCGGCCTGGGCGGCTTTGGCGACCGCTATCCGCACCAGATGAGCGGCGGCATGCGCAAGCGCGCTTCGCTGGCGCAGACCCTGGTGATGGACCCGGACATCATCCTGATGGACGAGCCTTTTTCGGCCCTGGACATCCAGACGCGGCAGCTGATGGAAAACGAGGTGCTGGACCTGTGGCAATCGAAGAAGAAGGCCGTGCTGTTCATCACCCACGACCTGGACGAGGCGATCGCCATGAGTGACCGCGTGGTGATCCTCAGCGCGGGGCCGGCCAGTCATCCGATCGGCGAGTTCACCATCGACATCGAACGTCCGCGCGATGTGGCCGAGGTCAAGACCACGCCCCGTTTCCTGGAGCTGCACGCCGCCATCTGGGGCGTCCTGCGCGAGGAAGTCCTCAAGGGCTACCAGCAGCAGTTGCAGAAAGCGGCCTGAGCCGAACCGAGACCATTTCAAGACATGTGGAAGCTGATCCAACCCCGACCCGGCAACCTGCGCCTCTGGCAACTGGGCCTGCTCGTCCTGCTGTTCGTGTTCTGGCACGTGATGACCAGGCCCGGTCTGATCCCGCCGTTCATGTTCGACAACGACCGGCAGGCGGCATTCTTCTTCGGTGAGCCACTGAAGATCTTCGAACGCATCTGGGCCTGGTTCGTGACCGATGCCGACATCTACCAGCACCTGTGGATCACGCTGGCCGAGACGGTGATGGCCTTCGGCATCGGCGCCGTGGCCGGTCTGGGCGGTGGCCTGTGGCTGGCGCTCTCGCCCATGGCGTCGGCCATTCTGGAGCCCTACATCAAGGCCTTCAACTCCATGCCCCGCATCATCCTGGCCCCCATCTTCGCGGTGTGGTTCGGACTGGGCATGGGCTCCAAGGTGGCCCTGGGCGTCACGCTGGTGTTCTTCATCGTCTTCTTCAACGTCTACCAGGGTGTCAAGGAGGTCAGCCCGGTGGTGCTGGCCAACGCGCGCATGCTGGGGGCCAGCCAGAAACAGCTGCTGCGCCATGTCTATCTGCCCAGCGCCACCAGCTGGGTGTTCAGCTCTCTGCACACCAGCGTGGGTCTGGCCTTTGTGGGTGCGGTAGTCGGCGAGTACCTGGGCTCCAGCCAGGGTGTGGGCTACCTGATCCTGCAGGCCGAGGGCCAGTTCGACATCAACACGGTGATGGCCGGTATTCTGGTGCTGACCACCTTCGCCCTGGTGCTCGATGCCCTCGTGGGCAGGATCGAAAAGCGCCTGATGACCTGGCAGCCCAAAGCGGGCGAGACGGAAAAGCTCTGAGGATTCCTCATGAGTCCCTGGCTCACCCTGGCGATCGCCATCGGGGCCGAGGTCATCGGCACCACGGCGCTCAAGGCCAGCGAGGGCTTCAGCCGGCTGTGGCCGTCGGCC
>JAJPEW010000003.1 GCA_021166755.1 Hydrogenophaga sp.
GACCCGCTGCTGCTGACCGCCCGACAAGGCACGTCCATTGCGGTCGGCCAGCTCGGCCAACTCCACGCGCCGCAGCGCTTCCATGGCGCGAGTACGCGTCTGACCCCACGCCACGCCACTGAGCCACAGGCCCAGCTGCAGGTTGCGCAGCACCGACATGCGAAACAGGTGGGGCCGCTGGAACAGCATGGCAATGCGGGAGCGATGGGGCACCCGGCGTTGGCCCGAAGTGATCGGCAGCAGGCCATGCAGGGTGCGCAACAAGGTGCTCTTGCCGCAGCCGTTGGGGCCCACCAGGGCCACGCGCTCGCCGGCGGCTATCTGCAGATGCACATCGCGCAGCGCCTCCACCTGGGCCGCAGGGCCAAGGCTCACATGCACCGCCTCCAGCGACAGCACCGTATCGGTGACGGCATCGCGCATCATGTGGTGGCCATCCTCAAGTCACCGCCGTCCAGATGCTCGCGCCATCGGCGCAGCAAGGCCACCAGGCTGTTGAGCAGCAGCACCACCGCCAGCAGCACGATACCCAGACCCAGCGCCAGCGGCAAGTCTCCCTTGCTGGTCTCCAGCGCGATGGCCGTGGTCATGACACGGGTGAACCCCTCGATGTTGCCACCCACGATCATCACGGCCCCTACTTCGGACACCGCCCGACCGAAGGCCGTGATCAGCACCGTCAGCAAGGCATACCTCTCGTCCCAGGCCATCAGCAGGCTGCGCATGCCCAGCCCGGCGCCCAGCGAACTGAGCTGTTCGCCGTGATTGCGATCCGCGTCCTCCACCACCTGCCGGGTCAGCGCCGTCACCAGCGGCAGCACCAGAATGGCCTGCGCCAGCACCATGGCCTGGAAGCTGAACAGCCACCCCAGAAAGCCCAGCGGCCCCGAGCGGGACAGCAGCAGGTAGATCACCAGGCCCACCACCACCGAAGGGATGGCCAGAAAGGTGTTGAGGATGGTCAGGACCACGCCTCGCCCGGCAAATCGGGCCACCGCGAGCCAGGCACCGAGCAGCAGGCCGATGCTGCACGCGATCATGCAGGCGGTGGCGCTGACCGCGAGTGAACGTAACACGATGGTCCAAAGGCCTGCGTCACCGGTGGTCACCAGCTGCAGGGCGGTCACGAAACTGTCGGAAAAGGTACTCATGAGTGGCCAGCAGCTTAGCGGCAACACGCCCGCAAGGCTGTACGTGGCAACGCGGTATGCACAAGCTTGCATAGGGCCAATCTGGCCCTCCAGCTGCCTGAGGCACACTCTCGGCTCATGAAGCGGATCGAGCTCGCCTACCAACTGTGTCCTCAGCGACCGCAGCAGCCCGTGCCCCAGGCGCTGCTGCGCAACCCGATGATGGACGTCCTCCATGCCGTGCAGGCCTGCGGTTCGATCTCGGCCGCGGCTCGCCAGCTGGGTCTGTCCTACCGGCACGTCTGGGGTCAGCTCAAGGAGTGGGAGAACCAGCTGGGCCACGCGCTGCTGGTCTGGGAGCGCGGGCAGGCCGCGCAGCTCAGCGAGTTTGGCCAGCGTCTGCTCAGCGCCGAACGTTTGGCGCAGGCCAGGCTTGGGCCCCAGCTGGAAAATCTGCGCGCGGAGTTGGAACGGGCTTTTGCGCTGGCTTTCGACGCGGATGATCAGCGCGAGGACGTGCTCACCCTGTACGCGAGCCACGACCACGCCCTGACCGCGCTGCAGGACATGGCCTTTTCACAGACGCCGCGGCCCCTGCATCTGGACATCCGCTTTACGGGCAGCGTCGATGCAATACGCGCGCTCAACGAGGGTCGCTGCCAGCTGGCCGGCTTTCACACCCAGCCCTTTGCCGCCGCCGGCAGCATCAGCGCACGAACCTACCGCCCCCTGCTCAAACCGGGTCTGCACAAGATCATCGGCTTTGCCCGGCGCACCCAGGGGCTGATGGTCCACCGGGGCAACCCCCTGCGGCTGCATGACATTACCGATGTGGCGCGACTCCAGGCGCGGTTTGTCAACCGGGCCAAGGGTACCGGGACGCGCCTGCTGCTGGATGAACTGATCGAGCAGGCCGGTCTCACAACCCAGGATATCGACGGATACGACCGCGAGGAAACCTCCCACGGCGCCGTGGCGCACGCCGTCGCAAACGGACTCGCCGATGTCGGACTGGGCACGGAATACGCTGCCAGCTTGGCGGGCCTTGGCTTCGTGCCCCTGACCGACGAACGCTACCTGCTGGTCTGCCTCAAGACCGCCCTGGATAAACCGTCCGTGCAGCGCCTGCTGACGCTTCTGCGCGGCCCTCAATGGCGGGAACGCATGGCACAGATCAGTGGCTATGTTCCGGATCACAGCGGCGAGGTGGCTGCCATGAAGCGCCTGCTGCCGTGGTGGTCCACCTGAGTTCGTAGCCCCCAGGTCCGTTAGAACGCCTCTTTCTCAGCCTCCAGGTACGCCAAGCTGGTGTACTTGCCAATGTTGCTATCAAAACCCGCCATCGTGCTCGCCCGGCTGGCCACGCGCGGATCCTTCAGCACCAACTCTTTGGCCTGCTCCAGCGGGACGCCATCCTTCACCGCGCGCTCACAGGGTTCCCAGATGCCCTTCATGAAGGTCCCATAGGTATCCAGCAGGTCTTTCTGCCCGCGACCATGACCGGGCACCCACAGCTGCTCGCCAGCTGCTTTCTTCAGGGCATCGTAGTACTTGAACGTCCCCGGATAAGAGCCGTCGTCCATGTTGGCGATGCGGTTCTCCATGGCAATGTCGCCGACATAGGTCACCCGGTCCTGCACCACCTCGACGCACAGATCCGACGGGGTGTGGGCCCTTCCGTAGTGGTGCAGCTTCAGCGTCACGTCCCCGAATTGCAGCGCCTGGCCATGCTCGACCGTCCGGTTGGGCGCAAACACCTTCGTTCCCAACGTGGCCTGGTTGGTCCAGCGCTCCATGAGGCTGCGCCACAGGTTGCCCTCATGGCCCGCGATCTGTTCCCGCGTGTGCGCCAGCGCATGGATCGGCAGATCCTTGCCGTAGGTCTCCACGAACGCGTGGTTGCCCAGCCAGTGGTCCCCGTGGTAATGGCTGTTGAAGATCGCTACCACCGGCAACGGCGTCACCTTGCGGATCATGCGAATGGCCATCTGGCCAATCTGCAATGAGGCGCCGGAGTCCAGCACCACCACGCCCTGACTGGTGACCACGAACACGATGTTGGCCATCATGCCCAGGTTCTCCTGGGTCGGAAAACCGTCTTTCGAATAGATCATCCACACGTGAGGGGACAGCTGCTCAGGCGCAATGTCAGGCACGGGCGGTCCTTCGATGAAGTCCTGCACCTGCTGCGCAAATACCCGCACCTCGGGCACCATCGCCAGCCCCGCGGCGGCCATTCCCGTGCCCGTCATCCAGCCCAGCCAGCGCCGGCGGTTCAGCGAAAGTCCTTCAGGGCGAGCAGCAGGTGCCATGACATGTCTCCATCAGCGAACAACCAATCGATCATTGGTTGCTTATTCGCTGATGATAAACCCCCATTGCTGGCCGGGGCAAGCCTGCACGCCCCCGCCGGTCAGGCGGCCACAACCACCGGCAGACGCCTGGAAATCTCGGCCACCAGTTGCCGGGCCAGCGGCAGTTTTCCGGCCCTTGGCAGCTCCTGCACGCCCTGCTCGTCGACCAGCAACAAGGCATTGTCATCCTTGCCGAAGGTCTCGGGACCGATGTTGCCCACCAGCAGGGGGACCCCTTTGCGGGCCCGCTTGGCCTGCGCATGGGCCTGAAGATCGTGGCTTTCGGCAGCAAAACCCACGCAGAAAAGCTCACGTCGCCGCGCGCGCGGTGACGCGGCAATTCCGGCCAGGATGTCGGGATTCTCGACAAAGCACAGGGTGGGCACCTGCCCGGTGCCGTCCTTCTTGATCTTCTCCTGCTGCGAGGTGGCGGGGCGCCAATCGGCCACCGCAGCCGCCGACACGAACACCGAGGCGGTCGGGGCCTGCGCCTCCAGCGCCGCCTTCATCTCCAGGGCCGAGCGGACATCGATGCGTGCCACACCGCGCGGGGTGGGCAGACCCACCGGTCCGGCGACCAGCGTCACCCGGGCGCCCGCCTCGTGGGCGGCGCGCGCGATGGCAAAGCCCATCTTCCCGCTCGACAGGTTGGTCAGCCCACGAACCGGATCGATGGCCTCGAAGGTGGGACCCGCACTGACCAGAACATGCTGCCCCTCCATCACCTTGGCGGTGAAGTGGCGCGCCACGTCGTACAAGAGTTCTTCGGGCTCCAGCATGCGCCCATCGCCCACCTCACCGCAGGCCTGCTCCCCTGCCCCCACGTCCAGCACCATGGCGCCATCGGCGGCCAGCTGGGTCACGTTGCGTCGGGTGGCCGGGTGGTTCCACATCTCGCGATTCATGGCGGGCGCCAGGATCAGCGGCACCTTGTCCAGCGGCCGGGCCAGACACAGCAGCGACAGCAGGTCATCGGCCCGCCCATGCAGCAGTTTGGCCATGAAATCGGCACTGGCCGGCGCCACCACGATGGCATCCGCATCGCGGCTGAGGTTGATGTGCGCCATGTTGTTGTCCACACCGGCCGCGGTGCGGGCGTCCCACTGCGACACGAACACCGGCCGACCCGACAGGGCCTGCATGGTCACCGGCGTGATGAACTGCGTGGCCGCCTCGGTCATCACCACCTGGACGCTTGCCCCCTCTTTGACAAACGCCCGGCACAACTCGGCCGCCTTGTAGCAGGCGATTCCGCCCGAGAGCCCCAGCACAATGTGTTTACCAGCCAGATCGTTCATGGGCGCAATGTATCAGCTTGACAGAAGGACATCGTTTTTCATCGATCTCAGGGTCAAAATGGTCATAATCGGACACCCACCACCCAGACGGAGATGAACCGGACAATGCGCACCCTGCTTCGCCACAGCCTGGCCTTTTCCCTGATTGCCGCACTCGCTGCCTGTGGCGGCTCCGACGAGGACGAAGATCCGGTTCCGACGGGTGCTGCGCTGAGCAGCATCCAGTTTGTCGACAACGACAGCTACTACCCGATGGACAAGCTGGCAGCCAACGGTACGGTCCTGACCGAAGGCGCTGCCAACTACGGCACCGTCAACAGCAAGCGCCGCCGGGGGGATCGCAGCATGTCCGTCTGGGGCATTGACACGTCGGCCACCGGCCCGGCGGGTTCGGCCATCGAGTACAGCATGCGCATCGATTCGATCGTCGCTGACTCTGCTGCGCTGAGCTCCATGCAGGCGAATCTGCGCATCGACCCGGCCACAGGCCTGATCTACCAGCAGTGTTCCGGGTTCCCCAACTGCTACGACAACACCTCGGGACGCCGGCAGGAGTTCAAGATCACGGCGATCGCCCGGGTCAGCGGAAGCGCTCGAACGTTGGAGCGTGCATTCACGCTGTCTGTCATCGCCAACTGACCTTCAAAGTCATCGGCGGGCGGGCCGAGGTGGCCGGACTTTATAATTGGCCTTTCCACCTCCTGCGAGCATCCGGCTCGCCCGAGTCATGACCAAATTCGTGTTCGTCACCGGCGGTGTGGTGTCCTCCCTGGGCAAGGGCATCGCGTCGGCGTCGCTGGCCGCCATTCTCGAATCGCGCGGCCTCAAAGTCACCCTCATCAAGCTCGACCCGTACATCAACGTGGATCCGGGCACCATGTCGCCTTTCCAGCACGGCGAGGTGTTCGTCACCGACGACGGCGCCGAAACCGACCTGGACCTCGGTCACTATGAGCGTTTCATCGAAACGCGCATGAAGAAGACCAACAACTTCACCACCGGCAAGATCTACCAGTCGGTGCTGGAGAAAGAGCGGCGTGGAGACTACCTGGGCAAGACGGTGCAGGTCATCCCGCACGTCACCAACGAGATCCAGGAATTCATCAAGCGCGGTGCCGGCATCGGCACGCCTGACGCGGTGGATGTGGCCATCGTCGAGATCGGTGGCACGGTGGGCGACATCGAGTCCCTGCCCTTCCTCGAAGCCGTGCGCCAGATGAGCCTGCGCATGGGCCCGAACAACTCGGCCTTCGTGCACCTGACCTATCTGCCGTGGATCGCCGCGGCCGGCGAGCTCAAGACCAAGCCGACCCAGCACACGGTGCAGAAGCTGCGCGAGATCGGCATCTCGGCCGACGCCCTGCTCTGCCGCGCCGACCGCCGCATTCCGGAAGAGGAGCGCGCCAAGATTTCGCTGTTCACCAACGTGCCCGAGTGGGGCGTGATCAGCATGTGGGACGTGGACACCATCTACAAGGTGCCGCGCATGCTGCACGAGCAGGGCCTGGACGGCCTGATCTGCGACAAGCTGCGCCTGAACACGCCGCCCACCAACCTCAAACGCTGGGACAATCTGGTCTACGAAACCGAGCATCCGCAAGGCGAGGTGAAGATTGCCATGGTCGGCAAGTATGTCGACCTGTCGGACAGCTACAAGTCGGTCAACGAAGCCTTGCGGCATGCGGGCATGCGCAACCACGTCCGCGTGAAGATCGACCACGTCGATTCGGAAACGATGGAGGGCCCGGATGCGGCCCGGAAGCTGTCCCAGTACGACGCCATCCTGGTGCCGGGCGGTTTCGGTGCCCGCGGCGTCGAGGGCAAGATCAACACCGCGCGCTTCGCCCGTGAGCACAAGGTGCCCTACCTGGGCATCTGCCTGGGCATGCAGGTGGCCACCATCGAGTACGCGCGCCATGTCGCGGGCCTCAAGGGTGCCAACAGCACTGAATTCGATCCTGCCTGCCAGCACCCGGTGATCGCTCTGATCGAGGAATGGAAGGATGCCGACGGCAGCATCCAGAAACGTGATGCCAATTCCGACCTGGGCGGCACCATGCGTCTGGGCGCGCAAAGCTCGGACGTGCAGCCCGGCACATTGGCCCACAGCATCTACGGCGATGTGGTGACCGAGCGCCACCGCCACCGCTACGAGGCCAACGTCAACTACCTGGACCAGTTGCGCAAGGCCGGTCTGGTGATCTCGGCGCTCACCCAGCGCGAGCAACTGACCGAAATCGTCGAGCTGCCCAAGGAAGTGCACCCCTGGTACATCGGCGTGCAGTTCCATCCCGAGTTCAAGTCCACCCCCTGGGACGGTCACCCGCTGTTCAACGCGTTCGTGAAGGCAGCGGTCGAACACCAGAAGGCGGCGAAAGCCTGATCGGACAAGCCATGAAGCTTTGCGGATTCGATGTCGGACTGGACCAGCGCTTATTCCTGATCGCGGGCACCTGCTCCATCGAGAGCCTGGAGATGTCTCTCGACGTCGCCGGGCAGCTCAAGGACATCTGCGCTTCGCTGGGCATCCCCCTGATCTACAAAGGTTCCTTCGACAAAGCCAACCGTTCGTCCGGCAGCAGCAAGCGCGGCGTGGGCCTGGATGCAGGCCTGAGGATCCTCGACGAAGTCCGCCGACAGACAGGGCTGCCCGTGCTGACCGATGTGCACGACGAATCGCAGGTGGCCGAGGTCGCCAGCGTGGTGGACGTTCTGCAAACCCCGGCCTTTCTTTGCCGCCAGACCGATTTCATCCGCGCCGTGGCGCAGTCAGGCAAGCCGGTCAACATCAAGAAGGGCCAGTTCCTGGCACCCTGGGACATGACCAACGTCATCGACAAGGCCCGTGCGGCGGCGCGCGAGGCCGGTCTGACCGAGGACCGGTTCCTGGCCTGCGAACGTGGCGTGAGCTTTGGCTACAACAACCTGGTGGCCGACATGACCAGCCTGGCCGAGATGCGCAAATCCGGCGCGCCGGTGGTGTTCGACGTGACCCATTCGGTGCAGAAGCCCGGCGGCCTGGGCGCTGTCAGCGGTGGAGCCCGCGAGATGGTACCTGTGCTGGCACGCGCGGGCGTGGCCGCTGGTGTGGCCGGCCTGTTCATGGAAACCCACCCCAAGCCAGCCGAGGCCTGGTCCGACGGGCCGAACGCCGTGCCGCTGGGCCGCATGAAGGCGTTGCTGGAAACCCTGGTGGCGCTGGACGATGTGACCAAGCGCAGCGGCTTCCTGGAAAACAACTTCAACTGAACACGTCCCATGCCAGCCGCCTACCTCATCGTCGACATGCAGATCTCCGATCTGGAGCAATACAAACAGTACATGGCCGAGGCACCGGCCGCCGTGAAGGCCGCCGGTGGCGAATACCTGGTGCGTGGCGGCAAGTTCGCGGTACTCGAAGGCGACTGGCAGCCTGCGCGCGTGGCGATGTTGCGCTTCCCGAGCTACGAGCAGGCCAAGACCTTCTACGACGGCGAAATGTACCGACAGGCGCGCGCCAAACGCGAAGGCGCGACGGCCTTCTTCAACATGATCCTGGTTGAGGGCGTCGACGCCCCGGTCATCTGAACCCATTCATTGAAAACTCCCATCGAAAGGAAACCATGAGCGCAATCGTTGACATCGTTGGCCGCGAAGTGCTGGACAGCCGGGGCAACCCCACCGTCGAATGCGACGTGCTGCTGGAGTCGGGCGTGATGGGCCGCGCCGCTGTACCCTCGGGTGCCTCCACCGGCTCGCGCGAAGCCATCGAGCTGCGCGACGGCGACAAGAGCCGCTATCTCGGCAAGGGCGTCCTCAAGGCCGTCGAGAACATCAACACCGAGATCAGCGAAGCCGTGCTGGGCCTGGATGCTTCCGAGCAGGCCTTCCTGGACAAGACCCTGATCGACCTGGACGGCACCGAGAACAAGGGCCGCCTGGGCGCCAATGCCATGCTGGCCGTGTCGATGGCCGTGGCCCGTGCCGCCGCCGAAGAGGCTGGCCTGCCGCTGTACCGCTATTTCGGCGGCATGAGCGCGGTGCAGATGCCTGTGCCCATGATGAACGTGGTCAACGGTGGCGCCCACGCCAACAACAACCTCGACCTGCAGGAACTGATGATCATCCCCGTGGGCGCGCCGAGCTTCCGCGAAGCCCTGCGCTGGGGTGCCGAGGTGTTCCACGCCCTCAAGAAGATCGTGCACGACAAGGGCATGAGCGTGGCCGTGGGTGACGAGGGCGGCTTTGCCCCCAGCGTCGAGAGCCACGAGGCCGCCATCCAGATGATCCTGCAAGCCATCGAGAACGCTGGCTACACCGCCGGCGAGCAGATCGCCCTGGGCCTGGACTGCGCTTCCAGCGAGTTCTACAAGGACGGCATGTACCACCTCGAAGGCGAGGGCCTGGTGCTGTCGGCCGAGCAGTGGACCGACATGCTGGCCACCTGGTGCGACAAGTACCCGATCATTTCCATCGAGGACGGCATGGCCGAAGGTGACTGGGCCGGCTGGAAGCACCTGACCGAGCGCCTGGGCAAACAAGTCCAGCTGGTCGGTGACGACCTGTTCGTGACCAACACCAAGATCCTCAAGGAAGGCATCGACAAGGACATCGCCAACTCGATCCTGATCAAGATCAACCAGATCGGTACCCTGACCGAGACCTTTGCGGCCATCGAGATGGCCAAGCGCGCCGGCTACACCGCCGTGATCAGCCACCGCTCGGGCGAGACGGAGGACAGCACCATCTCCGACATCGCCGTGGGCACCAACGCCGGCCAGATCAAGACCGGCTCGCTCTCGCGCTCGGACCGCATGGCCAAGTACAACCAGCTGCTGCGCATTGAGGAAGACCTGGGCGAAGTGGCTGTCTACCCCGGCCGCGCGGCCTTCTACAACCTCAAGTGAGTTCGGATCTGCGGCCTGACGCTTTCGCGCCAGGCCGCAGGAGAACTACACTCGCGACATGGGCCGCCGCCTGATTCCACTCCTTCTGCTGGGCCTGCTGCTGGTGTTTCACGCCCAGCTCTGGCTTGGGCGGGGCAGTGTTCCTCAGGTGGCAGCACTCAAGCGCGAACTGGCCAGCATCGAGGACGCCAACCGGGAAGCCAAGGCCCGGAATGAGCGCCTGGCCAGCGAAGTGCAGGACCTTCAGGAAGGTCTGGACATGGTCGAAGAGCTCGCCCGCCAGGAACTGGGCATGGTCAAACCCAACGAAATCTTTGTCCAGGTGACCGGGCCGCGCCCTGATGCCCGGCCCTGAGACGTGGCGCGCATCATCTGCCTGATCGGTGGCGAATCGACCGGCAAGTCCACGCTCTCACGTGAACTCCAGGTTCACCTGGCTGATCGCCACGGACTGAGCTGCTCGCGCGTGGACGAACACCTGCGCACCTGGTGCCAAAACGCCGGTCGGGCACCCTTGGCACACGAGCTGGCGGCGCTGCCCCGAACCCCGGCCGAGCTGATCAGCGAGGCCGCCAGCAGCCCATCCACCGATGTGGTAATCGCGGACACGTCCGCCCTCGTGGTGGCCGCCTACAGTGAGCTTTACTTCGGAGACCACTCGCTCTGGAACGAGGCCCTGGACCGGCAGCGCGGGTACGACCTCACCCTGCTGATGGGTCTGGATCTGCCTTGGGTCCCGGATGGCCTGTTCAGGGACAGCCCCACTGTCAGAGCGGACACCGACCGTGTCATCCGGAGAGAGTTGACAGCAGCCGGGCTGGCGTTTCACACCATCTACGGATCAGGGCCCCAGCGGCTTCAGCAAGCGCTGCGTCCCATCTCGCGCCTGCTGGGAACCGAGCTGACCGACCCCCTGCCGGCATGGGGCCTGGGTCAGGCCACCTGGCAATGCGAACGTTGCAGCGACCCGGCCTGCGAACACCGACTCTTCAGCCGCTTACTGAACACCCGATGAGCCAGGCGGCTGGCTGGCCGGCTGCAGAAACACCTGCGCCGCGTCGACCGGGTCAAACCGGTAGTGCGCCCCGCAGAAGTCGCACCCCACCTCCACCTGACCTTGCTCGGCGAGGATGGAGGCCACCTCATCCTGCCCCAGGGAGCGCAGCATACCGGCCACCCGCTCCCGGGAACAGGTGCAGGCAAAGCGCGGCCCGTCCACGCCCGTCAGGGGATCGAAGCGACGCACATCTTCTTCCCAGAACAGGCGGCGCAGGATCGTCTCCGCATCCAGTTCCAGCAACTCCTCGCGCTTGAGGCTGGCCGCCAGCATGGCGATCCGGTTGTAGTCCTCGTTCTGGCCGATCTGGTCTTCGTCCCGGCGCGCCACCCCGCTGCCCGCCAGGTTGGCTTCGCCCTGAAGCGGCAGGCGCTGGATCAGCAGGCCAGCCGCCATCCGGTCGTTGGCAGCAAGCACCAGCCGGGTATCCAGCTGTTCACTCTGCAGCATGTAGTGTTCGATCACCTCGCTGAGCTTCTCCAGCTTCTCGCCCCGGTCGCCATACAAAGGCACCACGCCCTGGTAGGGTTGCTGACCCGGCAGCCGATCCTTCGGATCGAGGGTGATGGCACAGCGTCCCTGCCCCAGCACATTCACCATGTGCGACAGCGGGGCGTCATCGGCAACCTCACCCTGCACGGTGGCGGTGGCACGCAAGCCCAGGTCGGGCTGAACTTCGGCCACCATCAGCTTGACGGGCCCATCCCCCTGGATCTGCATCACCAGTGCGCCATTGAACTTGATGTTGGCCTGCATCAGCGTGGCGGCGGCGGCCATCTCCCCCAGCAGTTCTGTGACAGCCGCCGGGTAACCGCCCGCCTCCTGACGACGGCGCAGGATTTCCTGCCACGCATCGGTCAGGCGAACGAGCATGCCGCGCACCGGCAAGCCTTCAAACATGAACTTGTGGAGTTCGGACACTGGCAATTCCTGAAAATCAAAGAAGGGCAGATCGGGATCAGCCGATCTTTTTCAAGCCCTGTCGATAGCGGCGGGCGTTCTCGATGTAATGCGCCGCACTCATGCGCAAGCCCTCGATCTGCTCGGGCGTGAGCTCGCGCACCACCTTGGCCGGACGGCCCAGGATCATGGAACCGTCGGGAAATACCTTGCCTTCGGTGACCAGCGATCCTGCACCCACCAGACAATGGCGGCCAATTCGCGCACCGTTGAGCACCACAGCGCCAATGCCGATCAGCGACTCGTCACCGATCGTGCAGCCGTGCAGCATCACCTGGTGACCGACCGTCACCCGGGCACCGATGGTCAATGGAAAGCCGTGATCGGCGTGCAGTACGCTGCCGTCCTGCACGTTCGATTCTTCACCGATGGTGATGGTCTCGGTGTCGCCCCGCACCGTGGCGCCGAACCAGACACTGGCACCCTCACCCAGCGCCACGTCCCCCATCACCTGGGCGTTGTCCGCCACCCATGCGGAATCGGCCATGCGAGGGGCCACGCCGTCGAGCTCATAGATCGCCATACCTCTGCCTCCATCGGCTGTCTGAAACCTAGAATTGTAAAGATGAGCCCTGACAGCGCCTCTGGAGCCCCCCCTTCCCCATCCCTGCGCCGGCAAGCGCTGGAGGCCCTGCTGGTGGCCGATCCGGACGCCAAGATGGCCAGGACCCACCGCCTGTGGGCAGCCTTTGAAGCCTTGGGCGATGACGCGGATCTGGCGCGCGCCTTGTGCATCGATGAAGACCTTAGGACCGATGAGTCATGCCTGCCCGGCCGACCCGGTCGTCCCCTGCTCATCCCGCCGGCCGAGGTACCGCACCGCTCGCCCTTCACGCCCGAAGGACTGGCCGCATTGCTGCACGCCATTGCCCACATCGAGTTCAACGCCATCAACCTGGCCCTGGATGCGGTCTGGAGGTTTGCCAACATGCCGGCGGCGTTCTACCGCGACTGGATGCGCGTGGCGCACGAAGAAGCCACCCACTTCGCGCTGCTTCGCGCTGAACTGCGTCTGCTGGACCATGACTACGGCGACTTTCCCGCACACGACGGCCTGTGGGAGATGTGCATCAAGACGCGTGAGGACATCGTGGCCCGCATGGCCCTGGTGCCCCGCACACTCGAAGCCCGGGGACTCGATGCGACGCCGCTGATCCAGGCCCGCCTGCGCAAGGTGGGCAGTCCTGCCGCGCTGCGCGGGATCGCCGCGCTGGACATCATCCTGCGGGACGAAGTCGGACATGTGGCCATCGGCAACCACTGGTACGGCTGGCTGTGTCAAAGGGAGCATCTCGATCCGATCGCGCACTACCGCGTACTGGCCAGACGCCATGAGGCCCCAAGGCCACGACCGCCATTCAATGAAGCGGCTCGGCAGCGCGCAGGCTTTAGCCCCGACGAAATGGCCTACCTCTACAGCCAAGGCTGATCTGCCCACCCCGCCAAATGATGCCCCGACGACATACTCCGGGGACTTCGCGTAAGTCGCGGGTAAACACTTATCTATAGCATTTTCCCTTGAATTATCAAGGCTTACAGAAGCTTGACACACCGTCCAAGCACTGTGTGCCGGATCTACCGTGGAGGGAAGAAATGAACGCAGACATGGCGCAGCGGATCGCCT
>JAJPEW010000004.1 GCA_021166755.1 Hydrogenophaga sp.
AACCACTCCCGACCGAAGGCCTTGAAGCGGAAATCGCCGGGCAGCTTGCCGAAACCCAGTTTGTGCAGCAGCGGCGTGAACCAGCTGATCAGCAGCAGGGCCAGGAAGATGACGATCATCCAGCGGATCATGGCGCGATCACGTCTCGTGTCACAGTCGGTGGGTACGGTCGCCGACCGCGAACCCCGACGGCAGCCACTCGCGCCCGGATACATCGGGGCCGATGGCCAGCACCTTGAACAGCTCACCCATCTCGTGCTCGTTCACCAGCTTCTGCATCATGGCGTTTTCCCTTGGCCCGGCCTCTTTCGCCAGGTCCAGCAGCCCGGCGTTGAGCAGGAAGCGCCCCTGAGAGCTGTACCCCAGCACCGACAGCCCGGACGACTGGGCGGTCAAGGCAATGCCTGTGAAGTTCACGTGGGCCGTGATGTCCTTGAGGCCCAGATCGGCCAGCGGGTCATCGTCGCGGCGATGTCCGCGGTGGCAGGTCAACGTGCCCATGTGTCGTTGCGGGTGGTAGTACTCAGCCTCGGGGAATCCGTAGTCGATGAAGAAGCCTGCGCCGTGCTGCCAGTGATCGGCCAGGGTGCGGATGAAGGCCTCGGCCTGGGGATGGATCTCGGTCAGGTAATCGTGGGTGCCGTCGACCTCCAGCGGTGGCCGCAGATCGGTCGGCTTGTCCACCCAGATCAGGCCACCGACGGCATCGAGCGACACGCCCCGCTCATGCCAAAGCCCACCCCGTCGCGCCAGCAGTTGGACCGGCATGGCGTCCAGGACCTCGTTGCCCAGCAGCACCCCGTCAAAGGCTTCAGGCAGACGGTCTGCCCAGCGCACGCAAGCCGCATGCCGTGCCAGCGTGGCCTGCTGGCGCTCACGCAGGCTGCCCGACAGGTCGACGATGGTGTACTGACGCGGTGTCCGCCCGATGGCCTGCAGGCCGTCTAGCACCTGCAACGCCAGGGCACCGCTGCCGGCACCGAACTCCCAGACCTCGTCGGTGCCCGTGGCCTCCAGCGCCTCGGCCACCTGGCGGGCCAGGGTGTGCCCGAACAGCGGCGTGAGCTCGGGCGCCGTCACGAAATCGCTCCCCTGGCCATTGCTGCCATCGGGCAGGTGACCGAACTTGGGCGTCGCATTGGCGTAGTAACCCAGACCTGGCTCATACAGGGCCATGGCCATGAAGCGGTCGAAGGGCAACCAGCCGCCCGACGCACGGACAGCCCCAGCCACGCGCGCCAGCAGGGCGCTCGGTACACTTGCGGGTTGGCCCGCGTCATCGTCGGGCATCCGGCCCAGAGCTTCCGTTTTCACCCCGCCATTGTCCTCCATGCCATCCCCAACCGTATCCCGGGACTCACGCACCGTGCTCGTCACCGGCGCCGGCAAACGCCTGGGGCGTGAGATTGCGCTCACGCTGGCGCGGGCCGGCTGGAATGTGGCGGTGCACCACCGCCAGTCGGGCGAGGAGGCCCGCCAGACCGTCGCCGACTGCGACGCCCTGACCGGCCGGGCCGCCAGCGCAAGACCCTTCTACGCCGACCTGGCCAGCGAACCGGATGTGAGAGCCCTGGTGCCGGCGGTGGTGGCGAGCTTCGGCCAGCTGGATGCGGTGGTCAACAGCGCGTCCCTGTTCGAGCACGACGAGGCGGCCAGCTTCGGCTTCGAGACCATGGAGAAGCACCTGCGCAGCAACACGGGCGCCCCCGTGTTGCTGGCCCAGGCGCTGGCGGAACATCTGGACGCCAGCGGCGGTTCACGCGACGGCGCCGTGGTGAACCTGCTGGACCAGAAGCTCTGGAACCTCAACCCCGACTTTTTCAGCTACACCCTGTCCAAGGCGGCGCTGGAAGCGGCCACCAACATGCTGGCCCTGGCCCTGGCGCCCCGGGTGCGCGTGGTGGGGGTGGCACCGGGTCTGACCCTGACCAGCCACATGCTGTCGGACGACAAGTTCCAGGCACTGCACCGCCAGTCGCCTCTGGGGCGTTCATCCACACCTGAGGACGTGGCGGCCACTGTCGCGTTCGCCCTGCAGAACCGGTCCATCACCGGCACCACGCTGCTGGTCGATGGTGGTCAGCACCTGATGCGCTTCGAGCGCGATTTTTCCCTGATGTGAGGCGAGAGCCCATGACTGCCCCCCACTCTGCCGGCACCCAGATCCTGACCCTGACCGGTCTCCGTTTCGACGCCAACCTGGGCATCCTCGACCACGAGAAGACCGCGCCGCAGCCGATCCAGGTGGACGCCGAACTCAACCAGGGCACGCAGCCCTTGCTGCCGCACGACGACGACATCAGCCATGTGCTGGACTACCGCAAGGTGCGCCAGATCATCATCGATGAATGCACCGCCGAGCACGTGAACCTGCTCGAGAGCCTGATCGGCAAACTCACGCGGCGCCTGATGCAGCTGCCCGGCGTGATCGGCGTGCGGGTGAAGATCGCCAAGCTTGAAATTTTTGACGACTGCGAAGTCGCGATCCGCATGGAAAGCGGCCAGTGGTGAGCACCATGACCCCAGAGAAACTAGCCTTCGAGAACAAGAAACTGGAAAAGCGCCTGTGCCGAGAAGTTGGCCGCGCGATCGTGGACTACAACATGATCGAGGAAGGCGACCGGGTGATGGTCTGCCTCTCGGGCGGCAAGGACAGCTACGGCCTGCTCGATATCCTGATGAAGCTGCAGGCGCGCGCGCCGGTGAACTTCGAACTGATCGCGGTCAACCTCGACCAGAAGCAGCCCGGTTTTCCCGACCATATCCTGCCCGAGTACCTGTCCAAGCTGGGCATCCGGTACCACATCGAGACGCAGGACACCTACTCCATCGTCAAGAAGAACATTCCCGAAGGCAAGACGATGTGCAGCCTGTGCAGCCGGCTGCGGCGCGGCATTCTCTACCGGGTGGCCAAGGAACTGGGCGCCACCAAGATCGCCCTGGGTCACCACCGCGACGACATGCTGCAGACCCTGTTCCTGAACATGTTCTTCGGCGGCAAGCTCAAGGGCATGCCCGCCAAGCTGGTCAGCGACAACGGCGAGTTCATGGTGATCCGCCCGCTGGCCTACGTGCCCGAGAAGGACCTGATCCGCTGGGCCGAGCATCGGCAGTTCCCCATCATCCCCTGCACCCTCTGCGGCAGCCAGGAGAACCTGCAGCGCAAGCAGGTGGGCAACCTGCTGCGCGACTGGGACAAGCAGTTCCCCGGGCGGCTGGAGAACATGCTGCACGCCCTGCAGAACGTGGTGCCCAGCCACCTGATGGACCGCTCGCTCTATCCGTTCCAGACGCTCAAGACCACCGGGGTGGAGAGCGAGGACGGCGACAAGGCGTTCGACGAGGAAGAGATCGAAGCCCCGGCACGCGTGGACGAGGAAGGGAACGAGGTGCAGCCTTCGCGGGTCATACCGATTGCCATGTCCTGATCCGACGAGGAACCCATGACCCCGATTGCCCGCAACCGCTTTGTTTCGATCGTGCTGCTGGCCAGCGCCCTGGTGCTCGGTGGTTGTGCCAGCGTGCTGCGGGTGGACAACCAGGTCGAGAGTTTCGCCAGCTGGGACAGCAGCCAGGGGGCGCCTGCCGCGCCACAGTACTACCTGTTCGAACGCCTGCCCTCCCAGCGGGAAGGTCCAGCCGCCAAGGCCCAGACCGAACTGGAGCAATGGACGATCGACAGCCTGGCCGCACTGGGCTGGCGCGTGGCCGGCACCGACGATCCGGCACCGGCCTGGCGCGTGCAGGTTCAGGCCAGCAGCGTGCGCCTGCCCTATGCCCCCTGGGAAGAGCCGCGCGACGGATTCTGGAGCGGCGTGGGCATCTACGGCAGCCGGGGTGGCTGGGGCGTCGGCGGACGTTTTGGCTGGCCGATGTACCCCTACCACACGACGCCCTACTACCAGCGACAGGTGTCGCTGGTGGTGCGTGATGCGGCCACCGGCCGCGTCGTCTATGAGACCAGCGCGGCCCACGACGGTCGCTGGAACAGCACGCCCGAGTTGTGGAAAGCCATCATCCGGGCAGCCCTGTCCGAATTCCCGGTACCGCGCCCTGGCAGTCGCCAGGTCAACATCGACCTGCCGCGCTGAGTCTGCCGGAAGGCCCTCAGTCGGCGGGCAAGAGGCTGCGAACCGCCTCGACCAGGTCATCAACCCGGTCCTGCTTGGCCAGCACTTCGTGCACACCGCACAACCGGGCCTGCTCTCGCAGTTCGTCGCTCACATAGCCCGACATGATGGCCACCCGCAAGCCGGGACGGATCCGCGCCACCTCGCGAGCCACATCGATGCCGCTGAGGCCAGGCATGTTCTGGTCGGTGACCAGCAGGTCCACCCGGTCCCCGTTGGCCGCCAGCCAGGCCAGCGCCAGCTCCCCCGACAGGAAGGTGGTCACCCGATAGCCCTGCTTGCCCAGCATGCGGGAGGCCAGGAACAGCATCGCCTCGTAGTCGTCCACATAGACGATGTGCCGGTTCGCACGGGTGTCGGCTTGGGGACTGGCCACCTCGACCATGGTCGCCCCCTGTGCCGGTGCATCGGTCCCGCCGGCCACCGGAAAGTACAGATCGAACCGGGTTCCCTCCCCCAGCTGGCTGTGCACGTCAATGACCCCCTGGTGCGCAGTCACGATGCCGTGCACGACCGACAGCCCCAGTCCGGTGCCCTCACCGGCTGGCTTGGTGGTGTAGAAGGGCTCGAAAATGCGGTGCAGATGCTCGGGAGCGATCCCCTGACCGCTGTCGGCCACACTCAGGCACGTGTAGCGCCCCGGCGCCAGGCGCCCACCCGTTGACAGGCTCTCTTCCTGCGCCATATCACAGGTCTTCAACGACACGGTGATCTCACCACCGCGTCCCCGCATGGGCTGCCAGGCATTGGTGCACAGGTTCATCACCACCTGCTGGATCTGGGT
>JAJPEW010000025.1 GCA_021166755.1 Hydrogenophaga sp.
ATCTGGTCTTCGTGCTGGCAGTCGGCCGCGATCCAGCGGGCGTCGATGCCGGCGGCCTGCAGTTCGGCGGTGGCCTGCTCCAGGTCCTCGGCCTTGCGCGAACTGATCAGCACCCGAGCGCCGGCTTCGCCCAGGGCGTGAGCCATCTGCAGGCCCAGGCCACGGGAGCCGCCAGTCACCAGGGCTGTCTTGCCCTTGAGGTCGAACAATTGCTGGATGGTGCGGGTCATGGTTGTCTCCTTGTGAATGGTGTTCAGAAAGCGTCTTCGGGCAGGCTGGCGCAAGTCAGGTCGCGATCGCGCACCACCTGCAGCCAGGCGCCGATCTTGGGCAGTTCGTAGTGGAAGAAGAAACGCATGGCGGCCAAACGGCCGGTACGGGCGTGGCTGTCGGGTTGTGCCTGCGCGGCCAGCGCCACATCCAGCCAGATCCAGGCCAGCACTGTGTGACCGAATGCCTGAAGGTAAGGCACGGCATTGGCCAGCGCATCGGTCGGGTTGCCGGTGGCCCAGGCCGCCTTGGTCGCGGCACCCACATCCTGCAGGGCCTTGCCCAGCGCGTTGGCATGGGCGGCCAGTTCAGGCACCTGAATCGCCCGCTGGATGGTGGCATTGATACGGTCGGCCAGCAACTGAAGGCCCTTGCCGTTCTCCATCAGCACCTTGCGGCCCAGCAGGTCCATGCCCTGGATGCCGTGCGTGCCCTCGTGGATCATGTTCAGGCGGTTGTCGCGCCAGTACTGCTCCACCGGAAAGTCGCGCGTGTAGCCGTAGCCACCGTGCACCTGGATCGCCAGGGAATTTGCTTCCAGGCACCACTCGCTCGGCCAGCTTTTGGCAATCGGCGTCAGCACCTCCAGAAGCAGGCGGGCATCGTCAGCCGCCTCCGGCGCGCCGGTGTGCTGTTCGTCCACCAGGCGCGCACAATAGAGCTCCAGCGCCAGCGCCCCTTCGGCGTAGCTCTTCTGGGCCAGCAGCATGCGCTTGACGTCGGCGTGCTCGATGATGCGCACCTGCGGCTGGGCCGGATCCTTGCCAGCCGGCCCCATGGGTCGACCCTGCGGCCGGTTCTTCGCATAGTCCAGGCTGGCGTGATAGCCGGCCATGCCCAGCATGGTGGCGGCCATACCCACGCCGATGCGCGCCTCGTTCATCATGTGGAACATGCATTTGAGGCCTTCGCCCGGACGGCCCACGAGGTAGCCGATGGCTCCGGCGTCCCCACGAACGGGGTATTTGCCTTCGCCAAAGTTCAGCAGCGTGTTGGTGGTGCCACGCCAGCCGCATTTGTGGTTGAGGCCTGCCAGCGCCACATCGTTGCGCTCACCGGTCAGTTGGCCGTCGGTGTCCACCAGCTTCTTGGGCACGATGAACAGCGAGATGCCCTTGACGCCCGGTACCGGCTTGCCATCCGGTCCGGGAATCTTGGCCAGCACCAGGTGGATGATGTTTTCGGTCAGCTCGTGCTCGCCAGCCGAAATCCACATCTTGTTGCCCTTGAGGCGGTAACGTGGACCCAGCGGGTCGGCCTCGGAATCGGCCCCATCGGGTACAGCGCGCGTCGCCACATCGCTCAGCGATGAGCCCGCCTGCGGCTCCGAGAGACACATGGTGCCGGAGAAGCGGCCATTGAACTCGTTGAGCGCGAACACGCGCTTCTGCATGTCGGTACCGTGCGCCATCAGCAGGTTGGCGTTGCCGGTGGTGAGCATGCCGCTGCCAATGGACACCGAGGCCATGGCGAAGAAGGCGTTGGCGGCCGCCTCCACCGAGTACGGCAGTTGCATGCCGCCAATCTCGTAGTCCTGCGCGGCACTGAGCATGCCGCTGTCGGCATAGGCCTTCTGCGCATCGAGCGTGGCCTGCGGCAGGATCACCTTCTCACCGTCGAAATGCGGCTCCTGCGTGTCCACCAGCCGGTTGAAGGGCGCGTACTTCTCGCGCGCGATGCGCTCGCAGGTGTCGAGTACCGCGTCAAACGTCTCACGGCTGTGGTCGGCAAATCGTTCACGCTGGTTCAGGCTGTCCACCGACAGCCAGTCGTAGAGCAGGAAGTCAACGGTGGGGCGCAGGCTCATATCGGCTCCGGAATGAAAAAGGGGCGGCAGCGGCCGCCCCTCGGACGACGTGATTACAGGACCTCGAACACCCCGGCAGCACCCATGCCGCCGCCGATGCACATCGTCACGCACACGCGCTTGGCGCCGCGGCGCTTGCCTTCGATCAGGGCATGGCCGGTCAGGCGCTGGCCCGACACACCGTAGGGATGACCCACGGCGATGGCGCCACCGTTGACGTTCAGGCGGTCGGCCGGGATGCCCAGCTTGTCGCGGCAGTAGATCACCTGCACCGCAAAGGCTTCATTGAGCTCCCACAGGTCGATGTCGCTCATCTTCAGGCCCAGGCGCGAGAGCACCTTGGGAATGGCGAACACCGGGCCGATGCCCATTTCATCGGGTTCGCAACCGGCGACGGCAAAGCCCAGGAAACGGCCCAGCGGCTGCAGACCCTTCTTCTCGGCCAGGGTTTCATCCATCAGCACGCAGGCACCGGCGCCGTCGCTGAACTGGCTGGCGTTGCCGGCCGACACCAGGCCACCGGGCAGCGCCGAGCGCAGGCCGTGGATGGCATCGAACGTGGTGCCGGGGCGGATGCCTTCGTCGTTCTCGACTGTCACCTGCTTGGTCATCAGGCCCATGACCTTGTCGGCCACGCCGGCGGTCACGGTGATGGGCGCGATCTCAGCCTTGAACAGGCCGGCTTCCAGCGCGGCGGCGGCCTTCTGCTGGCTGGCGGCGCCGTACTCGTCCATGGCGTCACGGCCGATGTTGTAGCGCTTGGCCACCTGTTCGGCGGTCTGCAGCATGTTCCAGTAGATCTCGGGCTTCTGCTTTTCCAGCGCCAGGTCCTTGAGCATGTGCTGGTTCATCTCCTGCTGCACGCAGGAGATGCTTTCCACACCACCGGCCACATACACCGAGCCTTCACCGGCGATGATGCGCTGGGCGGCCAGGGCGATGGTCTGCAGTCCGGAGGAACAGAAGCGGTTGACGGTCATGCCCGAGACGGTGATGGGCAGGCCGGCCTTGAGCGCGATCTGGCGCGCGATGTTGGCACCGGTCGCGCCTTCGGGGTTGGCGCAGCCCATGATCACGTCCTCGACTTCGGCGGCGTCGATGCCGGCGCGCTGAACGGCGTGCTGCACCGCATGGCCGCCAAGCGTGGCGCCATGGGTCATGTTGAAGGCACCCTTCCAGCTCTTGGTCAGGGGCGTGCGGGCGGTGGAAACGATGACGGCGTTGGTCATGATGAATTCCTCAAATCTTGGTGCGTGCGGTCATCAGAAGGTCTTGCCTTCGGCGGCCAGGCGGGCCAGCAGAGGCGCCGGC
>JAJPEW010000035.1 GCA_021166755.1 Hydrogenophaga sp.
ATGACCGGCAGTGAAAGTCTGGCGATGACCCACCCGGTCCTTCGCCGCCTGTGGCGAGCCCGCTTCGTCGAGGCACGGCTGCTGACCTACGACGACCGCGGTCCAGCGCCGCGACCACGCCCCCAACCGGGCGCAGGCAGCGCCGCACGCTCACCACCCGTCCCCATCGGCCATGGCCCCATGCTGATCTGCCTGGACACATCAGGGTCCATGCGGGGGGCACCCGAAAACGTGGCCAAGGCCTGCGTGCTGCAAGCCCTGCGCAGCGCCAGTGCTGGTCAACGCGCCTGCCGCCTGCTGGCCTTCGGAGGACCCGGCGAGTTGCTGGAGCGGGAACTGGGCAGCGGCAGCGATGGCTTGGACACCCTGCTGGACCTGATGGGCCAGTCCTTCGACGGTGGCACGGATGTCCAGACACCGATCGAACGAGCGATTGCCACCCTGTCCGAGGCCGGCTGGCACGATGCGGATCTGCTGATCGTCAGCGACGGGGAATTCGGCCTGACGCCGAACACCCTGGAGCAGTTGCGTCGCGCCAAGAGCGACCTTGGGTTGCGCGTGCACGGCATCCTGATCGGTGACCGGGAAACCATCGGCCTGGTGGAAATCTGCGACGCGCTGCACTGGGTGCGCGATTGGCGCCGCTATGCGTCCGACGGCCCCCGCACCCCGGAGGGATTCTCGCCGGTCCACAGTCGCAGCCTGACGGCCCTGTATTTTCCGAACGCCATCCGGCGCTGAGGGTCACCGGCGATCAGTCACCCTGAAAGCCATCCCGGCGGTAAGTCAGCACCAGGGTGTCGCGCCAGCCCAGTTCACCCGCCACCAGCGGCTGGATCGGCGTGGTCTCATGGATCACCCGCGCGTCATCCAGCAGCAGCAATGACCAGGGCCGCAGCAGGGTGAAGCGCTGGCCAGCAGGTCCTTCGGCCTCGAAGACACGGCTCTCGCCACCCTTGATGGCATGGCGGCCGAGCATGAACACCGCCACCAGGTCGACACCATCCCGGTGCGCGCCCTCTGGTGTCGGGCGACCGATGCCATCCGTGGTGTCGATGCGGAAAGGGTGCGCCTCGACAAACCAGGGGCGTGCGCCGTGCAAGCTGGAGACGGCCTCCCCCAGGCGGACCAGAATGCGGTCCCAGACCGGCAGCGCCAGGGTCTGGGGCTGCATCGGCTCGAACCAGCGCTGCATCCCACCGTGCAGCGCGTTGTATTCCAGGGGCTGCCAGTGTGCCCGGTGGGGGGTCGATTCCACCCGATCGCCGTCGACCATGAAGCAGCTGTGACGCCGGCGGCGGTAGCGCCCTCCGTCTTTCAGATACGCATCGGGGGGAAGGTCTTCCCAGGCCTGGTGCAGGCTGGTCAGCTCAGGCTCGGTCGCTGGCAGCCACCGGCACACGTCGTCGGGGCTCAGCAAGGCATAACCAGACCGACGCAAGGCCGCGTCGCGCTGGTCGAGGGACACATACGGGGGATCGAACGCGGGAGTGCTCATGGGCGCTCAGTGTAGCGACCGGCCATCTGACCTCCGTCAAGGAGTCCCCGCCAGCCCTCGACAACCCTCAGACTTTCTGCGCTGGATCAAGGTCGCAGGGTGTCCAGGGTGCCAAGCTGGTCCGAACGCGTCACAGGAGACCCGACATGGAGCCAATCGTCTGGACCGACAAGCTGTTGCTGGACTACGAGCCGATGGACACGGTCCATCGGGATTTCATCGCCGTGCTCGCGGCCGCACAGGCCGCCGATGACGCCAACCTGGAGAAGGCCTGGGTGGAGGTGATCGACCACACCCGCACCCACTTTGACAGGGAGGATGACTGGATGCGGCATTCGGGCTTTGCGTCGGCCGACAGCCACATCCTGCAGCACCGGGTGGTCCTCAATGTGCTGCGTGAAGGTCTGGCACTGGCACGCAGCGGGCAGTATGGCGCGGTGCGGGAGATGGCCTCTGAGCTGGCTGCCTGGTTTGGCAAGCATGCGCAGACCCAGGACGCCGCCTTGGCGCTGCACATGCGGCGGCAGGCCGAGTACCCCGCGCCGCGACCCCGGCCAGGCGGCACAGAGCGTCCGCGAGCCCGCCACCGGGCATCCTCATCAGGGTAAATCCCGATCTGCCTGACTTCGGGCGCTTGAGGGAAATCATGGACGCCGCCGCGGTGCGAAAGGGCCTATATTGGTCGTACATCAGGAGACGACCATGGCCGATGCCATTCATGCCCACCACGAGACGGGTGACGACACCCGCCATGCATCCGGTGCCGACCACGACAGCGCTCAAGCGCGTGCCGCGTCCTCGGTGTTTTCGCTGGAGCTTCGCCCGCTGACCTGGTCCGACCCCATCCAGTGGTTGCGTCTGGGCTGGGCAGACTTCCAGCGCTGCCCCCGCATTGGCCTGTTTTACGGGCTCTGCTTTTTTGTCATGGGCCATGCCCTGCTGGCGGTCTTCCGCAGCTCCCCCGAGTACGTGCTCGCCCTCAGCGCGGGCTTCCTCCTGATGGGGCCGTTCCTCTGCCTGGGCCTGTACGACGCCAGCAAGGCCATGCAAACCCACTCTCACCGCCCGTCGCTGCGGGCATCGCTTCAGGCCTGGCGGCCCACCAAGGGCACCATGGCGATCTTCGCCGGCGTGCTGCTGATCCTGGAGATGCTCTGGGGACGCGCCGCGCTGGTGGTGTTTGCCGTCAGCTTCAACACCATGCCCGAGAAGGCCAACCTCCTGGCCATGCTGCTGGACCCGGAAAACCTGGGCTTCCTGATCACCTACACCGTGGTGGGCGGCATCTTCGCCACGCTCATCTTTGTCACCAGCGTGATCTCCATTCCGATGATCATGGACCGCCAGGTCGATGCCGTGTCGGCCGGGCTGACCAGCATCCGCGCGTGCCTGCAGAACCCGGGCGTGATGCTGCTGTGGGGCGCCCTGATCACCGGCACCATCCTGCTGGCCATGCTGCCGGTGTTTCTGGGCCTGTTCATCGCTGGCCCGGTGATCGGTCATGCCACTTGGCATGCCTACCGGCACATCGTGCCGGCCGACGCCTGATCAGGCGTTGACGTTCACCACCAGGCGTCCGCGCACCTGACCGGCCAGAATCCGGGGGGCTGCTTCCAGCGCTCCCGCCAGGTCGGTTTCGGTGGTCAGGGCCGCCAGTTTCTGGCGATCCAGATCCTTGGCCAGTTGCGCCCACGCCGCTTCCCGACGAGCCAGCGGCGCCATCACGCTGTCGATGCCATACAGCGTGACACCACGCAGGATGAATGGCGCGACCGAGGCGGGCAGATCCATGCCCTGAGCCAGGCCACAGGCGGCCACCGCCCCGCCGTAACGGGTGCTGGCACAGGCATTGGCCAGGGTGTGGCTGCCCACCGAGTCCACCACCCCGATCCAGC
>JAJPEW010000077.1 GCA_021166755.1 Hydrogenophaga sp.
GGCAGGCGCCAACGGTTCTTCTGGTCGTCGTGGCTGGGGTACTTGGCCACCAGGTCCGGACGGATGCCGTAGATCGGTTCGCGGTGCTGCGGGATCGCATCAGGGAAGTTCCACACCACGGCGCGGGCCTTGGCGTTGCCGAACGGGTGGCAGCCGTGGGCCATGGCCACGCGGATGATCGCGCCCGTCGGATCGGTCTTCCAGTTCTTGCCCTCGGCCTTGGCCTTCTCGGCGTCGCTCAGGTCGTCCCACCAGCCCAGTTTCTTGAGCAGCACGTGGTCAAACTCGGGGTAGCCGGTGGTGATCTCGGCACCCACCGAGTGCGAACCGTCCTCGGCCAGCAGGCTCACGCCTTCGCGCTCGACACCGAAGTTGGCGCGGAAGTTGCCACCACCATCCATCACATGCTTGGACGTGTCGTACAGGTTGGGCGAACCAGGGTGCTTGATTTCGGGCGTGCCGTAGCAGGGCCAGGGCAGGCCGAAATAGTCACCGCTCATGTCGTAGCCGTTGACCTTGTCGACCACCTTGCCTTTGCACTTGAGCGTCTTGACATCGAAGGCGCCCATGTTGCGCATGTGGGCCTGCAGCCGCTCGGGGCTCTGCCCGGTGTAGCCGATGGTCCAGACGCTGCGGTTGATCTCGCGCAGGATGTCCTCGACCGACGGCTCTTCCATGCCGCCCTTGCCCTTGACCATCTTGTAGTTCTTGGACAGCTGCTCGGCAAAACCCAGCTTCTGGGCCATCTGGTGCATGATCATGTGATCGGTGCGGCTCTCCCACAGCGGCTCGATCACCTGCTCGCGCCATTGCAGCGAGCGGTTGGAGGCGGTGCAGGAACCGCTGGTCTCGAACTGCGTGGCGGCCGGCAACAGGTAGACCGCCCGGTTCGGGTTCAGGTCTTCCGGCTTGCCCGGCATGGCCGCCATGGCAGCCGTGGCCGACGGATACGGATCCACCACCACCAGCAGATCAAGCTTGTCCATGGCGCGCTTCATCTCCAGACCCCGGGTCTGGGAGTTGGGCGCGTGGCCCCAGAAGAACATCCCGCGGATGTTGGCTTCCTGATCGATCAGCTCGTTCTTCTCGAGCACGCCATCGATCCAGCGCGAGACGGTGATGCCAGGCTTCTCCATCATGCCTTCGGCGTACTGCGACTTGATCCAGTCGTAGTCCACACCCCAGACATTGGCAAAGTGCTTCCACGAACCTGCGGCCAGGCCGTAGTAGCCCGGCAGCGAATCGGGGTTGGGCCCGACGTCGGTGGCCCCTTGAACGTTGTCGTGACCACGGAAGATGTTCGTCCCGCCACCGCTCTTGCCCACATTGCCCAGCGCCAGCTGCAGGATGCAGGAAGCGCGGACCATGGCGTTGCCGATGGTGTGCTGCGTCTGGCCCATGCACCAGACGATGGTGCCCGGGCGGCTGTCGGCCAGCATCTTGGCGACCTTGAGCATCTGCGCTTCCTTGACGCCGCAGGCCTCTTCCACCTTGTCCGGCGTCCACTTGGCCATGACGTCCTCGCGGACCTTCTCCATGCCGTAGACGCGGTCGTTGATGTACTTCTTGTCTTCCCAGCCGTTCTTGAAGATGTGATACAGCAGACCGAACAGGAAAGGAATGTCGGTGCCGGAGCGGATGCGGACGTACTCGTCGGCCTTGGCGGCCGTGCGGGTGAACCGGGGGTCCACCACGATCATCTTGCAGCCGTTTTCCTTGGCGTGCAGCATGTGCAGCATCGACACCGGGTGGGCTTCGGCGGCGTTGGAACCGATGTACAGGGCGACCTTGCTGTTCTGCATGTCGTTGTACGAGTTCGTCATCGCCCCGTAACCCCAGGTGTTGGCCACACCGGCCACCGTGGTCGAATGGCAGATGCGCGCCTGGTGGTCGCAGTTGTTGGAACCCCAGAAGCTGACGAACTTGCGCAGCAGATAGGCCTGTTCGTTGTTGTGCTTGGACGAGCCGATGAAGTAGACCGAGTCGGGACCGCTGGCCTTGCGAAGCTCCAGCATGCGGGCGGTGATCTCGTCGTAGGCCTGGTCCCAGCTGATGCGCTGGTACTTGCCGTTGACGAGCTTCATCGGATAGCGCAGACGGTACTCGCCGTGGCCGTGCTCACGCAGCGACGCGCCCTTGGCGCAGTGGGCGCCCAGGTTGATCGGCGAATCAAACACGGCCTCCTGCCGCACCCAGACGCCGTTCTCGACAATGGCGTCGGTCGCACAACCCACCGAGCAGTGGGTGCAGACGGTGCGCTTGACCTCGATCTTGCCGGTGCCGTCGATGGAGCCACCGCTGGCGGCCTTGGCCTTTTTGACCAGCGTGAGCTGGGTGGCTGCCAGGCCAACGCCGACGCCCAGGCCGGAGCGGCGCAGGAATGCGCGACGGTCCATGGTCGGCAAGGCAGCGGACAGGCCGCGCTGCAGGCTCTGGACAAACGGGGTGTGGCCGCGCGAATGGGCGCCGCCGGATTTTTTGGTCAACAACATCGTGGGGCTCCTGTCCGGTTCAGATCAGGGTGGTCTTGTAGTACTGCTTGACGTGGTCCGTCAGGCTGTAGCCACCGCCGCGGGTCGGCGCCGGCTTGTCAACGGGTGCGATGTCCTCCGGCTGCACGCGGGGCATCAGGCTCGCGGCTGCGGCGACGGCACCGGCCGTTCCGACCCCCGCAAACAGGGTGCGGCGGCTCAGGGAAGGCTTGTCGCTCGGACGTGGGGGCTTGCTCATGCATGTCTCCTGTGGAACACGATCGCACGTGCAGGCGAGACGCTGCACTTGCGGGCTTTTTGCATATGCTGAATCTACCCATTGTGCTCAGGCTGTGCAAGCTGGCACCTACCCGACGACCCACGGGGAACACCCCGGGGTATCTGATTGCGGCGCTGCAACATCCGCAGCAACCAAAACTGAAAGCGATTTTCGTGCCACCCTTCGCTTGCTGACACTGCGGGCCTGCTGGCCCGCGCAAAAGTACCCCCCGACGCGCGCCTTCCCTGCGGACGAGCGATCGGGGCGCCCATTCCCCGCGGGCAGACGTCAGCTTGTCGACTGGCCGATGCGACAACTTGTCGCGAACAGTGCGACGCAGAGGCCTGATGCCCCTGTCGGTTTTCCGTCAATGCCCCAGTGAAACGCTCGGTTACGTCCGTAGAATGCGGCCGCGTGGAACCCAGCAATTTGCCCTCTCTGCCCGAACGCCACCTGGAAGGCTGGCCCGGCTGGTCGATCCTGGTGGTCGACGACGAGCAGGGGATGCTGAACTTTCTGGTCAAGACACTGGCCCCCCGCTGCCATTTCGTCATGAGTGCCGGCAGTGCGGAAGATGGCGCCAACTGGCTGCGCAGCCACCACGTCGATCTGGTGATCCTGGACATCTCGCTGCCCGGCAAGAATGGCGTGACCTGGCTCAAGGAGCTGCGGGAACAAGGTTACGCCGGCGAGGTGATCCTGATCACCGCCTTTGCCGACCTGGACACCGCGATCGAAGCGCTGCGTGCCGGTGCGTCCGATTTCATCCTCAAGCCGTTTCGGGTGCCCCAGATCCTGAACGCGGTCAAGCAGTGCTACGAGCGGGCACGGTTGCGGCGGGAGAACTTCGTGCTGCGCCGGGCCATGGCGATGCCGGTCACGGGCGGCCCTTCGGTGGTGGGCAGCTCCCCCGCGATGCAGGCCCTGCGTGCCTCGATAGCCCGCGTGGCGTCCGTCAACAGCACGGTGCTGTTGCAGGGAGAGTCGGGCACCGGCAAGGAGCTGGTGGCGCGGGAACTGCATGCCCAGAGTCCGCGAGCCTCCGGCCCCTTCGTGCCCGTCAATTGCGCAGCGGTGTCGCCCGAGCTCATTGAACGCGAGCTGTTCGGCCACGCCAGAGGGGCCTTTACCGGCGCCAACCGGGCGCGCGAGGGACTCTTTCACTATGCCCAGGGCGGCACCCTGTTCCTGGATGAGATCGCCGAGCTGCCCCTGCCCGTGCAGGCCACGCTGCTGCGGGCGATCGAGGACCTGAAGATCCGGCCGGTGGGCAGCGAACAGCTGGTGCCGCTGAACCTGCGCATCATCGCCGCCAGCAACCGGCGTCTGGCCGATGAGGTCTCGGCCGGACGCTTCCGCAAGGACCTGTTCTTCCGCCTGCAGGTGGTGGAGCTGACGCTGCTGCCGCTGCGCGAGCACAAGCAGGATATCCCGGAGCTGGTGGCGCATTTCATCACGCAGCTGGCGCCAGCGCTGGGCGTGCCCCCCCTGGCCATCAGCCCCGAGGAGCTGGCCTTCCTGACCCAGTACGGCTGGCCCGGCAATGTGCGCGAGTTGCGTAACCTGCTGGAGCGCTCGCTGATTCTGGGTTCGCTCAACGTGTCGGCCCTCTACCCTGGTGAAGCACCCCGCACACCACCGGTACCCGCTGGTGGCCCGATGGACCTGGCCACCCTGGAGAAGCTTCACATCCTGTCGGTGCTGGACTCGGTGCAGGGCGACAAGACCCGGGCCGCGGAGTTGCTGGGAGTTTCTCGGCGCACCCTGGAGCGTCGGGTGGCCGAATGGGGTCAGGGCCTGGCATGAAACTGCCCACGCCACGCTGGCTGGCCACCTCGGTGCGCAACAAGCTGCTGGCGATGGCGCTGCTGCCCTTGCTGGTGGTGTTTCCCCTGCTGGTGCTGGCCATCGCGGTCTGGAGCAGCATCACCTATGACCGCCTGCTGATCACCAAGGTGCGCAGTGACCTGGCGGTGGCCCGCGGCTACTTTGACCAGACCCTGGCCGAGGTGGGCAGCGGCACCCGCGGCGTGGCGCGCTCGCAGAGGCTGCTGCAGGCCATGGCTGGCGATGACCTGGGTGCACAGCTGGCCGCCGACCGGCAGGAACTTGGCCTGGACTTCCTGCTGCTGTTTCGGCACAAGGACCCGGGAAGCGCCCTGCCTGCCAGCGTGGTTTCGTTGCTTCAATCCACCACAGGGCTCCCGGTCCGCGCGGCCCAGATCGTGCGGCTCTCGCACGATGAGCTGGCGGCACTGGCTCCCCAGTTGCTGCCCCGCTTGAACATCCCCCTGGTGCCCACACGCAACGCATCCCCCGATGCGCGCGCCACCGAAGACCGCGCGCTGGTGCTGCTGGCGCTGCAGCCGGTACTCGATGCGACCGGTCAACCGCAAGCCCTGCTGGTAGGCGGCCTGCTGCTCAACCAGAACCTGGACTTCATCGACCACATCAACCGCATCGTTTATCCGGACGGTGCCCTGCCATTTGGCAGTGAAGGCACGGCCACCCTGTTCCTGGACGACGTGCGCATCACCACCAACGTGCGGCTGTTCCAGGACCAGCGCGCCATCGGCACCCGCGTCTCGCAGACCGTGCGCGATCGGGTACTCGGTCAGGGTGAGACCTGGCTGGACCGGGCCTTCGTGGTCAATGACTGGTATGTCTCGGCTTACGAGCCGCTGCTGGACGCCACCGGCCAGCGCGTGGGGATGCTGTACGTGGGCTTCCTGGAGTCGCCCTTTCGCTGGGTCCGGCACGCCATGCTGGCGGTCATGGGCCTGATCTTCCTGGGGGTGATGGCGGTGTCGGCCATGCTCTCGGTGCGTTGGGCGCGCAGCATCTTCCGCCCGGTGGAACAGATGAACCGCACCATGCAGCGCGTGGAGGATGGCGACAGCGCCGCGCGCGTGGGGCCGCTGCCGGCGCGCGACGAACTCGGCGCGCTGGCCGGTCATCTGGACCAGCTGCTGGACGTGATCGACGACAAGACCACCGCCCTGCGGCGCTGGGGCGAAGAGCTGGACCAGAAGGTGGCCGAACGCACGCGGGAGCTGGAGGAAAGCAACGCCTCACTGCGGCTGGCGCAGCAGCAGCTGGTCAAGAGCGAGAAACTCGCCGCCATCGGCCAGCTGACCGCCAGCATCGCACACGAGATCAACAACCCGATCGCGGTCATGCAGGGCAATCTGGACCTGATCCGGGAGACGCTGGGCTCGCATGCACGACCGGTGAAAGACGAATTCAAGCTCCTGGACGAGCAGGTCGAGCGCATGCGGCTGATCGTCACCCAGCTGCTACAGTACGCCAGACCCACCGAATACGCCGGTTATGTGGAAACGCTGGATCTCAACCAGACCATTCACGACTGCCTGGTGCTGGTGGCGCACCTGCTGGCACAGACCCGGATCGAAGTGGTGCGCGACCTGCAGGCCACGCAGCGGGTGGGCTTCAACCGGCAGGAACTGCAGCAGGTCATCATCAACCTGCTGATCAACGCCATCCAGGCCATGCCGCAGGGGGGCACGCTGCGGCTGGTCACCCAGGACTGGACCGATGAACACGGCGCACGCGGAGCGATGCTGCAGGTGAAGGACACCGGCCCGGGACTGGCGCCGGGCGTCACCGAGCGGCTTTTCAGGCCCTTCTTCACCACCAAGAACGACGGCAACGGTCTGGGCCTGTGGATCAGCCAGGGACTGGTGGAGCGCTATGGGGGCAGCATCAATGCTGGGAACCAGGAAGACGGCCAGCGCGGTGCCGTGTTCAGCGTGCGCTTGCTGACCGAGCCCCGCGTGCCCGACGCCACACCCACCCGGGACGGACGGCCCGGGCTGCTTCAGCCTTGACCGGCCACTCGGCCACTCAGGCCATCAGATCGAAACCCTGGGCCTCCACACTGATGAAAGCGGCGGTGAACGCCGCCAGCGCGGCGTAGAACCTTGCCTTGGGGTGAGCGGTGATGGCGTCGCACATGGCAGGCACCCAGGGCTGCACGTGGGTGCTGAAGAACTTCTGCTGCTGCGTCAGGTTGGCCACCTCGACGTCGTCTCCCGCGATCAGGTAGCGCATCACTTCACACACGCAGGCGAAGTGGTCTTCGGTCTCGGGCATGGCCTCATCGCGCGCCAGCCCCAGCGCCGCCAGATCACCACGCAGGGCAGCCAGCGGCTTTTCGTTGAGGAAGCCACTGAGGTAGAACGAACCGAACAGGTACACCTCGGGCTTGCCCACGCCGCCGAACAGGGCGTCGTACTCGTCAGCCACCTGCTGATCGCTCAGCTCGCGCACGGTGCCCACGAACTGGCGCCACGGCTCCTCCAGAAAACCACCGGCGGCAGGCGCCTCGGTGACGGCGACACGCAACTGCGCCAGCAGATCGGCACCGGGAGGGGCGTAGTAGAGGGCCGCGAGCAGGCCGTACACCTCGGCACGGGCGGTTTCCTCATCCAGGGCGGAGGACACGGGAATCTTTTCGTTCATATCGTTCTTTGGTTCGGTTCGCTCATCACCACAGCAGCAGCGCTGGGGCCTAGATGTCCGTGATCTTCTTCTCGTCCGGATTGGTGTAGATGTCCACCACGCGGCAGTCGCCGCACATCTTCAGACGCTCGAGCGCTTCGCCCTGGAACATCGCGTGGCCACTGAGTTTGGCGATCATGACCTCGATACCCTTGAGGGTGCCGAAGGGCTTGCCGCAACGCACGCACTGGTAGGGTTGCGCCTCATTGAGCACGCGAGGCTGGCGGCGCTCTTCACCCAGCAGCAACCGGGGTTGCAGGGAGATGGCATTCTCGGGACAGGTGGTGGCACACAGGCCGCACTGCACACAGTTCTTTTCGATGAAGCGCAGCTGCGGCCGATCGGCGTTGTCCTGCAGCGCGCCGGCCGGGCAGGCGCTGACGCAACTCAGGCACAGGGTGCAGGCATCGCGGTTGACGTTCAGGGTGCCGAAGGGCGACGCGGCGGGCAGGGCAATGGCGGCGTCCTTGGTGCGACCGGCGCGGCTGGCGCTGTCCTGCAGGAGGTGGTCCAGTGCCAAGTCCAGTGTGGCCCGTTTCTCGGCCTGGACCGCGAAGCTCGCCGCACGGGTCACCCCCTGGGCCGGCGCCTCACCAAGTTCGCTGTCCAGCAGCGGCAGGTCGCGCGCGTCGCGCACCTCGATCAGCTTGAAGTGGCGTCCGCTGTAGCCCAGCGCCTGCACGATGGATTCGGCCACGGCCATCTGTTCACGCAAGGCGTCGTGGTACTGGGGCGCTTCCTCCCCCGTCATCAGCACCCAGACCTGCGAGGCACCGTAGGCGAATGCCGTGAGCCAGAGGTCGATACCGACAGAGGACGTGTGCCAGAGCGGCAGCGGGATCACACGTGCCGGCACACCGCGCACCGTCTTGTCCAGTTGGGCCATGCGGCCCAGGTCATTGACCATTGCCGCACCGGCTGCCTGGCTGTGCAACAACAGGGCCGCATCCTTGCCGCCCGCCTTGGCGTAGCTGGCCAGCAGGGTGCGCAGCTTGACACCCTGCTCGCTGGCGCGCGGGTAAGCGTAGCTGAGGGCGCCAGTGGGGCAGACGGTGGTGCAGGTGCCGCAGCCCACGCACAGGTTGGGGTTGACGACGATCTGGTTGCGCTTGATGTCGCTGCTGATGGCCGAGGCCGAGCACACGTCCACGCAGGCGTTGCAACCCACGCTCAGGTTGCGCCCGTGGGCGCAGAGCTTCTGCTTGTAGGTGAAGAACTTGGGTTTTTCGAACTCACCGACCAGATCACGCAACTGCGTAACGGCACGCACCTGCGCCAGGGCGTCGGCGGTCGGCGGCAGATGAACGTAGCCTTGGGGCAGCGCATGCTGCGTGAAGCCTGGCGCGTCGCGCAAGTCAAGCACGAGGTCGAACTTTTCCTCGCGTGTCTGCGCCTCGCGCTGGAAGTTGATGGCGCCGACGGCATCGCAGGCCTTGACGCAAGCCCGGTGCGATTGGCACCGCGACAGATCGATCTGGTAGTCCAGACCGATGGCGCCTTCCGGGCAGGCGGCCACGCAGGCGTTGCAGCGGGTGCAGAGGTCCAGATCGATGGGGTTGCTGCTGCTGACCGTCACCTCGAAGGCGCCGAGCCAGCCTCGCAGGCTTTGCAGTTGTCCAGCCATCACCGGATACTGGCGCGCCTGCTGGCCGCTGCCCCCGGTGGCCAGGAGGGTGACGTCCAGCGCGTCGCTGACCAGCGCGGCCAGGGTTTCGGCCTGCTCCAGCGGGCCGATGATGAGCAGGCGACCATCACTTTTGTAGGTGACCGTGGGCACCGGCTCGGGATCGGGCAGGCGCGCGGCCGCCAGCAAAGCCGCCATCTTGGGCGTCGCCTGGCGTGCCTCCCGCCCCCACCCACCGGTCTCGCGGATGTTGACAAAACGGATCGGGCGAACATCCAGATCGACCGCGCCTTCGGTCTGCTGGGACAGTTCGGTGAACAGGCGGCTTTCCTGGGTGCAGGCCACCACCAGCTCATCCCGGCTGCGGGCCGCGCGCTGGAAAGCCGGCGCGTCGCGTCGGCACAGCGTGGTATGCAGGGTCAGGTCTTCATCCAGTGCCTGCCCCAGGGCCTTGGGGTCCAGGGGCATGGTCTGGTTGCAGTTGCAGATCAGGGTGGTCATCGTGGGCTTCTTGGGGCTGTTCTGTGGGGGGTGCCACCGCCTGCGGCTGGGTCGACGGCGCGGGTGTCTCGGCGGCCTTCGGTTCATCGACCAGCTTGAGAAACTGGGCGCCCACCATCTTGGCCAGCATGTCGGCGGGAATCGGTTCGCTTTTCGTGTAGTCGTCGATGTAGATGTCCAGCCCGTCCATCACATTGAAGTGCGGATCGGCAAACAGCTTCTTGACCGCGGCGTTGCGCACGTCGGCCGGCACATGCCGCGCGACAAACGGCCTGAAATCCGACTGGGGGGTCAGGTCCGCCACATCGTCCAGGGTGGGCGCGGGCTGCTCAGCAGGGTGATTGACCACCGGCTCTGACACCTCGGCGTGCGCTGACCCAGGTTGGGCCTGCGCCGACACCGGCACAGGGGCTTCGGGCTCGGGCGGCGGGGGCTCCGGTGGCAAAGACTGACCACTGCGGACCAGCGCCTTGCGCCGTGACCAGCGGGAGAGGAAGCCGTTGTCCTCGCTGCTCATGACGTCTCCTGGCTGGACAGGGCCGTGCTCCGTGGCCTGCCGGCACGCAAGCGGGCAGCCCTGAGAAAGGACTCCATCACGGGGCCGCTGTCCAGCAGGCCCAGGGTTTCATCGGTCGCCTGCAGGTGAAACTCCGGGTGCCATTGCAGTCCCAGCACAAAGCCAGTGCCTTCGTGGCGGATGGCCTCGATGACGCCATCGCGAGGGCTGCGGGCTTCCACCACCAGACCGTCGCCCAGTCGGTCAACGCATTGGTGGTGGATGCTGGTCACGCGATGGGTGAGGTCTGCACCGTACAGGTCGGCCAGCAGCCCGTCCGGAGAAAAAGTCACGTCGTGCATCAGACGGTCATAGCGCCCGGTATCCTGGTGCGGCACCGCGTCCTGCCACTGCGACGGAATGTCCTGCACCAGGGTGCCACCGAAATAGACATTGATGAGTTGCGCACCGCGGCAGACCCCCAGCACCGGTTTGCCCGCTTCCACGAACCCGCGAAGCAGGGCCAGCTCGTAGCGATCGCGGATGGGATCGCCAGCCCAGTCCGGATGACCTGGCAGCGCACCGTAGGTTTGCGGACAGATGTCGATGCCGCCTTGCAGCACCAGTCCGTCCAGCAGATTGACCACCTCGCTGACGGGCACCCGGTTCACCAGCGTGGGCGCCGCCTCGTCCACAAAAGGCACCATCAGGGCAATGGCGTTGTGGGCCATGATCCAGTGGGCCATGGAACTCTCCAGGAACTGCAGCCGCTTCTGGGGCAGTCCCAATCCGGGGGGCGGGTCATGCAAGAGGCGGGCGGAGATGCCAATGCGCAGGCTCATGCGCCACCCCTGCCACGCGAGAGCTTGTCGGTGGAGATCCGGACAGGTTGACCGAAACGGTCGGTGAGCGGGCGGAAGCTTTCCGGCCGTTTGCGACGCTTGGGTTCGACCTGGTGGTGCTGATCGACGAACGCCTGCAACCAACCCACCACCGCGGGTGGAGCCGGCACCTGGTCGACCTTTTCCTGGGCATCGAGCCAGCGGCCGGCGTCGTGGTAGCTGAGGGTGACGATCTGCGGCATCGCGCCAGGCTCGCCGTCCACCAGCCACTCGTCGTCGCTGCGCCAGAACACCCAGAAGCAAGGGGTGGGGCTGGTGAGGTTCAGAAAATAGCCTTCGGCGTCATCCCGGAACAGGGTCACGCGGCGATGCCGGAATATCCAGTGGCGTGCTTCAGGCAATCCACCCGCATCCACGGGCACCACCTCCTCGGGTGGCAGCA
>JAJPEW010000149.1 GCA_021166755.1 Hydrogenophaga sp.
GGCAGGCCGCTTGCCGCTGAAAATCAGGCGGCGGCCAGGGCCTTGACCTTGGCGGACAGGCGGCTCTTGTCGCGAGCGGCCTTGTTCTTGTGGAAGATGCCCTTGTCGGCGATGGTGTCAACCACGGCCTGCATCTTGGCAAACAGTTCGGTGGCCTTGGACTTGTCGCCGGCCACAACGGCCTTCTCGACGTTCTTGACGGCCGTGCGGTACTTCGAACGCAGCGAGGTGTTGGCGGCGTTCAGTTTGACGTCCTGGCGGGCGCGCTTGCGGCCGGATGCCAGGCGGGGGTTCTTTTTCTTCGGCTTGGTTGCCATGTGAGTATTCCTTTACGTGTTTGGGATGATGCCAGCAAAGCCCGCGATTCTACCATTTGATACGCACTGGTGCCACCACAGCCCGCCAGGCGGTGCCAATCGGGTGGGGCGGGGGGCTACACTGGCGGCGTGTCCCTATTCAAGTCCGCCTCCCTTGTTTCGCTGCTGACGCTGGCCTCGCGCATCACCGGTCTGGTGCGGGAGCTGCTGGTGGCCTCCACCTTCGGCGCCAGCGCGCTGACCGACGCCTTCAACGTCGCCTTCCGCATTCCCAACCTGCTGCGCCGCCTGTTTGCCGAGGGCGCCTTCAGCCAGGCCTTCGTCCCGGTGCTGGCCGGCGTGCGCGAGAAAGAAGGCGACGAGGCCACCCGCCAGATGGTCGACCAGATCGCCACCGTGCTGGTCTGGGCGCTGATCATCACCTGCGTCATCGGTGTGGCGGCCGCACCGGCGCTGGTCTGGGCGATGGCGGCGGGCCTCCAGCAGAACCCGCTGGGTTTCGAGACGGCGGTGGTGCTGACGCGCTGGATGTTCCCGTACATCGCCTTCATGTCGCTGGTGGCGCTGGCGGCGGGCATCCTGAACACCTGGAAGCGTTTTGCCGTGCCGGCGGCCACCCCGGTGTTGCTGAACCTGGCCATGATTCTGGCGGCCTGGCAGGGCGCGCCCTGGTTTGCCTCGATGGGGCTGGAACCCATCTACGCCCTGGCTGGCGGGGTGATGCTGGGCGGGATGCTGCAGCTGGGGGTGCAGATACCAGCGCTGGCGCGCATCGGCATGATGCCCCGGCCACACCTGGGCTGGGGCGGCGTCAAGGCCGCCTGGAACCATCCAGGCACCCGCCGCGTGCTCACGCTGATGCTGCCGGCCCTGCTGGGCGTGAGCGTGGCGCAGATCTCGCTGCTGATCAACACGCAGATCGCCTCGCACCTGCCCACCGGCAGCGTCAGCTGGCTGACCTACGCCGACCGGCTGATGGAATTCCCCACCGCCATGCTGGGCGTGGCACTGGGCGTGGTGCTGCTGCCCCAGCTGTCGGCCGCGCGGGCGGCCGACGACAACCAGCGTTACAGCAACCTGCTGGACTGGGGGCTGCGCCTGGTGGTGCTGCTGGCCGTGCCCTGCGCGGTGGCGCTGCTGACCTTCGCCAAGCCGCTGGTGGCGGTGCTGTATCACTATGGCGCCTTCACGGCGGCCGACGTGCGCCAGACCTCGGTGGCGCTGGCCGGCTATGGCGCCGGCCTGCTGGGGCTGATCGCGATCAAGGTGCTGGCCCCGGGCTTTTACGCCAGCCAGGACATCCGCACGCCGGTGAAGATCGCCGTGGTGGTGCTGGTGCTGACCCAGCTGATGAACCTGGCCTTCGTGCCCCTGCTGGCCCATGCGGGTCTGGCCCTGGCCATCGGCCTGGGGGCGATGATCAATGCCGCCTGGCTGCTGATCGGCCTGTTGCGCCGGGGTGCCTACAAGCCCTCGCCGGGCTGGGCGCGCTTTGCCCTGCAGGTGGTGGCCGCCAGTGTGCTGCTGGCCGTGTTCCTGAGCTGGACCGCCACCACGCTGGACTGGACAGGCTTCGAGGGGCAGCGGCTGCTGCGCGTCGGCGCCCTGACCCTCTGCGTGCTGGGGGCGATGGTGATCTACTTCGCCAGCCTGTTGCTGTCCGGGGTCAACCTGCGGCAGTTCGTCAGAAGATAATGGGCGCCTGCCGTGTAGCACGACCGCCGCCATGTCCAGCTTCCTCGATCGCCTGACCCCCACGCCGCTGGGCTACTTTGCCAGCCTGGTGGGTGACGACGACAGCATTCCGCTGCTGGAAGCCGCCGCGTCCATTGCCCAGGACGAGTACCCCGAGCTCGATGTGCAGCAGGTGCTCGGCGATGTGGACCAGTTGCTGGCGCGCTTGCGCCGGCGCACCGCCGAGATGACCGACAGCCTGGAGAAGCTGCGTGCGCTCAACCAGTTTTTCTTCCGCGATCTGGGCTTTGGCGGCAACGTCAACAATTACTACGACCCGGACAACAGCTACCTCAACGCGGTGCTCAAGACCCGTCGGGGCATCCCGATTTCGCTGGCGGTGCTGTGGCTGGAGCTGGCGCAGGGCATCGATCTGAAGGCGCGGGGGGTCAACTTTCCCGGCCATTTCATGGTCAAGGTCAATCTGCCCAACGGACAGGTGGTGATCGACCCGTTCAGCGGCCAGTCACTCAGCCGTGAAGACCTGTCCGAGCGGCTGGAGCCCTACAAGCGCCGCAACGGCCTGGTGGACGACTTCGATGTGCCGGTGGGGCTGTACCTGCAGCCCGCGCCTTCGCGCGAGATCCTGGCGCGCATGCTGCGCAACCTCAAGGAAATCCACCGCACGCAGGAAGACTGGCTGCGCCTGATCGCCATCCAGGACCGCCTGCTGATCCTGCTGCCCGACGCCTGGGTGGAATACCGCGACCGCGGCCTGGCCTGGGCCGAGATGGGCGATGCCCGGCTGGCGGTGCAGGACCTGGAAACCTACATCGAGCACACCGACGACCTGCTCGACCGCGAGGCCATCAACAGCCGCCTGGCCGAGCTTCGGCGGGCGCTGAACTGATCCCCCGTCACGCCCGTGCGGGCGGGTAACCGGCTGCCTGAGACGCTGCAGCAGACCTCATGGAGACTGTCTGGGCGTGCTCCGGAAGCTGATGGTCGTTGTTGTTGCCTTGCAGGGTCTCTGCCAGAGGCAGTTCCTGCATGCCCTGCCCGTACAGGATGCCCAGGCGCTGACCGTCCTTGCTCACGACAAACCGCTCGGGGGTGATCTGCTCTTGCTGACAACGCAGCAGTGCGGCGGTGCTTACGCGCTCGATCTGTGCGTCGTTCAGGCCAACCGCACGCAGCTGAGGGCCGATCTGTCGCGACAGGTCGGCACTCGACAATTGCTTGTGGTCTGAGGGAACGGCCCCCGCCAGCCGGGTGGGTTGCCCCTGGGGCTCGTGCATGGCCAGCACTTCCTGCCGGATCAGGTGACCCTGGGCGTCGTACTCGTGGATGCGCGCCGGTTGTCCCCGTCGCTCGTTCAGATCGATGCGGGTGCGCCCCCCTTGGGTGTTGTAGTGGTCGATTTCCACTTGGCCACTTCGGGGATCGACGCTGATGTACTGACGGCTGCCATCCTCGCGGGTGACTTGGTATCGGTCCAGGTCTCCCGGCTCCAGCGCCGAGGACAGGCGGGTGGCTCTGGCGATGGGGGATGCTTCCAGCAAGGCGAAGCGGCGGCGTACTTCGGCGGGAATACGGGCGAAGTCCTGATGACCTTCAGGAATGCGGTAGCGTCCCAGCGCG
>JAJPEW010000151.1 GCA_021166755.1 Hydrogenophaga sp.
ACCGTGATGACCGCACCGTACAGGTCATCGGCAAAGCTGTCCTCCGCCCGATAGCGCAGGGTGGCCAGGATCTCCGCGCTGACCTCCATCGGTGTCTTGCGTCCGGCCACGGTGTCGACCACCGCCATGCCGTTCTCGTCCACCACGCGATAGGGCAGCTTGTCGACATCCACCACCTGAGCGCGCGTCCTGCCCATCAGGCGTTTGACCGAACTGATGGTGTTCACGGGATCGGAAACCTGGGCCGCCAAGGCCTCATGACCAATCTGTCGCCCTGCCCCCTGGGTGCCTGGAGCCAGGTAGCGCACCACGCTGGGCAGGATGACACGACCCTGCTCGTCCGGCAGGCACTCGGCAACGCCGTGACGAACGGCCGCCACCAGCGAATGGGTGGTGCCGAGGTCGATGCCCACCGCCACTCGTCGTTGATGGGGGTCCAGGGACTGGCCGGGTTCGGAAATCTGCAGTAGTGCCATGGTTAGAAGGTGCCGGGCGGTCGGACCGCGGTGTCATCGGAGCGTTGGGCAGACGCTATTGTCCCAGTTGCTCAAGTCGAGCCTCGACATCGCGCGCAAAACGCTCAACGAACATGAGGGCTCTGACCTGCTGGGCCAGGGCTGGATAGTCAGACTCATCATCGGCCAGGCGGCGGGCCTCTTCAATCATGCGGCGGCGCTTTTCTGCGACCTCATCGGCCATGTCCTCCAGGTCACCGGCCGAGGACGCCTCCTCCAGCGCTTCACGCCACTCCATCTGCTGAATCAGAAAATCGGAGGGCATGCGGGTGTTGTTCTCGGCATCGACGGATGCACCGTGCAGCTCGCACAGGTAGGCGGCCCGCTTGATCGGGTCTTTCAGACGCTGGTAGGCCTCATTGACCCTGACCGACCACTGCATCGCCTGGCGCTGCAACTGGGCATCGGAAGACGCGTGCCGGTCGGGATGTACCTCACGCTGCAGCTGTTTCCAGCGCTCGTCGAGCTTCATTCTGTCCAGTCCGAAGGAAGGCGTCAGGCCGAAGATCTCGAAGTCGTTCGATTGCAGGTTCATCACAAGTCAAAAGGCCGCCAGCACGGTGAGCACTGGCGGCCTGCAAGGGGTTGCAGATTCAGACGCGGAAGCTCTCGCCACAACCACAACGGTCACGCTCGTTGGGGTTGTTGAAGCGGAAGCCTTCGTTGAGCCCTTCACGGACGAAATCAAGCTGTGTGCCGTCGATGTAGGCCAGACTTTTGGGATCCACCAGAACCTTCACGCCGTTTTCCTCGAAGACCACATCCTCGGGAGCGATCTCGTCGGCGTACTCCAGCTTGTAGGCCAGACCGGAGCAGCCGGTGGTCTTGACGCCCAGACGAACACCCACGCCCTTGCCGCGTTTGGCGATGTACCGATTGACATGCCGCGCGGCGGCATCAGTGATGGAAATGGCCATGGGTCGGGGAGCTTCAGTTCACGTGCTTCTTGCGATAGTCGTCGACAGCCGCCTTGATGGCGTCTTCGGCGAGGATCGAGCAGTGGATCTTCACGGGCGGCAGGGCCAGTTCTTCGGCAATCTGGCTGTTCTTGAGGGCTGCTGCCTCATCCAGTGTCTTGCCCTTGACCCACTCGGTGACCAAGGAGCTGGAGGCGATCGCGGATCCGCAGCCGTAAGTCTTGAAGCGGGCATCCTCGATGACGCCAGTCTGCGGGTTCACCTTGATCTGCAACTTCATCACGTCACCGCAGGCCGGGGCACCGACCATGCCGGTGCCAACGGTCTCGTCTCCCTTGTCAAAGGAGCCGACGTTGCGGGGATTCTCGTAGTGGTCAACGACTTTTTCGGAATAGGCCATGGTTGTTCTCCTTCAGACACTCAGTGGGCAGCCCACTGGATGGTGGACAGGTCGATACCGTCCTTGTACATCTCCCACAGGGGTGAGAGTTCACGCAGCTTCGCCACGTTTTCGCGGATCGTGCGGATGGCGTAATCGATTTCTTCTTCCGTGGTCCAGCGGCCGATGGTCATGCGCAGGCTGCTGTGGGCCAGCTCATCGCTGCGTCCCAGGGCGCGCAACACGTAGCTGGGCTCCAGACTGGCCGAGGTACAGGCAGAGCCCGAAGATACCGCCAGCCCCTTGATGCCCATGATCAGCGATTCGCCTTCCACATAGTTGAAACTCATGTTGAGGTTGTGCGGCACACGCTGCGTCTCGTGGCCGTTGATGAACACCTCTTCGATGTCCTTCAAGCCGTTGACCAGACGGTCATGCAGGGCACGGATACGCTTGTTCTCTTCGTGCATCTCGGCCTTGGCAATGGCATAGGCCATGCCCATGCCGACGCACTGGTGGGTGGGCAGCGTGCCCGAGCGCATGCCGCGCTCATGGCCGCCACCGTGCATCTGCGCCTCGATGCGCACGCGGGGCTTGCGCCGCACGAACAGGGCGCCAATCCCCTTGGGGCCGTAGGTCTTGTGGCTGGTCAGGCTCATCAGATCCACCGGCAACTGCTGCATGTCGATGTCCACACGGCCGGTGGCCTGGGCCGCGTCCACATGGAAAATCACGCCTTTTTCACGGCAGATCGCACCGATGGCCGCGATGTCCTGGATGACACCGATCTCGTTGTTGACGAACATGACCGACGCCAGGATGGTGTCGGGACGGATGGCCGCCTTGAACACGTCCAGATCAAGCAGGCCGTCCGACTTCACATCGAGGTAGGTGACCTCGAAGCCCTGCCGCTCCAGCTCGCGGCAGGTGTCCAGCACCGCCTTGTGCTCGGTCTTGACCGTGATGATGTGCTTGCCCCGGGACTGGTAGAAGTGGGCTGCCCCCTTGAGCGCCAGGTTGTTGGACTCGGTGGCGCCGCTGGTCCACACGATCTCGCGGGGATCGGCGTTGATGAGGGCCGCGACCTGCTCGCGTGCGGTTTCCACGGCCTTTTCCGCCTCCCATCCCCAGGCATGGCTGCGGGAGGCCGGGTTGCCGAAATGCTCGCGCAGCCAGGGAATCATGGCATCCACCACCCGCGGATCGCACGGGTTGGTGGCGCTGTAGTCCATGTAGATGGGAAAGTGAGGAGTGGTCATTGTGGTGTGTCGTGGGTACGTGTCTGCAGACGGCCGCTGCATGCCTGGAACCCGGGGAAACGCTCAAGGAGTCGTTGCCCCTGCCAGGCCTGGCGTCCGACGGTCTGGTTTACTTGGACAAGGCGGCTCCACCCAGGGCGAAAACCGAATTGGGAGCGTTGACGCGGATGGGCTTGACCACCGGGGCACTGGAGATGGCCCGCTTGATCAGCGGCGCATTCTCCACCACCACACCCTTGGCGATCTGCTCGTCAACCAGGGACTGCAGGGACACCGAGTCCAGGAAGTCGACCATCTTCGCGTTGAGCTGGGACCACAGATCGTGGGTCATGCAGCGGTTGCCCTCACCGAGGCAGTTTTCCTTGCCACCGCACTGGGTGGCATCGATGGGCTCATCCACGGACACGATGATGTCGGCCACCGTGATGTCGCTGGCTTTGCGGCCGAGGGTGTAGCCACCGCCCGGCCCCCGGGTGGACTCGACGAGTTCATGGCGACGCAGCTTGCCAAAGAGCTGCTCCAGATAGGACAGGGAGATCTGCTGACGCTGACTGATGGCGGCCAGCGTGACGGGACCGTTGTTCTGGCGCAGGGCCAGATCGATCATGGCGGTGACCGCAAAGCGGCCTTTGGTCGTGAGGCGCATTTCAAGCTCCTGTGGGCATGGCTTGACTGTCAAAGGGATCGGCACTGCCAGAGGCAAGCCGACGTTTCTCCACCCACCCGATCACCTGCGGTGATGCTATTGCCGATGGTTCCCGACTGTTTTCGTCGAGTATACCTCAAAAACCGAGTATTTTTATCGGCTTAGCGCAAGTGTAGCGCATTTGTCCAAGACAAATCAATCTTCAAAGCCGTTTTCTTGGTGTTCGGCTGCGCCCCGAAACTTCAGGCGGACACAGGTGCCCGGGCGGGCGGGTTCAAACAGGACCTCTGCCCCGATCTCGGCCGCCCGGATGCGGATATTGCCGATCCCCCTGCCACCCATGCCCGCCACCGGTGCGGCCCAACGCCCCAGACCGACGCCGTTGTCACACACGCTGAGCACGACCGCGTCACCCTCGGTGTACGTGCTGACGGTCACCCGGCTGGCATGGGCATGCTTGACCACGTTGGCAAACACTTCCTGAAGACAGCGGAACAGGTGCATGACCCCCCTCGCCTCCAGGCCAGGCACGGCGGGCACCTCCTGGACCTGCCAGTCCAGTTCGATGTGGGCGGCTTCCAGCGCTGGCGCAATGCGCATGCGAAGGGTGCCCAGAATGGTCGCCAGATCCCCGTCCATGGGCTCCAGCGAGTCCAGTGTCATGCGCAGATCCTCCAGCGCATGCCCGATCATGCCGGCCACCGCCGCGCTGTCGACCTTCTCGCCGCTGGCACGGACCAGGTTGAGTGCCTGCACGAGCTGACTGCCCAATCCGTCGTGCATGTCGCGCGTCAGCCGCCGCCGCTCGGCCTCGATGATGCGCTGCCGCTCCACCGACCGGAGCCGGTCAAACATGGTCTGAAGCTCCTGCTCGCGCTCCCGGACGCGCTGGGCCAGCTCGGCGTTGAGGGCACCGACCTGCTCCAGCGACAGCACCGAGCGGTGCAGCAACACCCAGCCCATGGCGAACATCAGCACCAGGCTGCCCGGGGTCATCCAGCGAATGTCGATATCCCCCGGAAAACCCAGCTGGACCACGAGATAGTCACGCAGACCGGTCACCATCACGGCCAGCCCCACCACGACCATGAGCCGCTGGCTCGCATCGATGCCCCAGCGCGCGCGATGGATCACCCCCAGCAGGGCCATGACACAGATCCCGATCACCACAGTCATCCAGGCGCGGTAGAGCACGTAGTCCTCGGCCAGGACCAGCACCAGCATCCAGATGGGGGCGACGAGCATCATGGCATTGACCAGTTTGCGGAAAAGCCCTTGACGGAAGTCGAACAACTCCCACATGAACAGGTACACAAACCCGCAGTACCAGGTGAAACTGAGCTTGTGGACATAGTCCCAGAACGCAAAGGAGCCGGGCAACTGCACCTGCACAGACAGAAACAGCCGGACAACCAGGACCAGCAGTCCACCCGCCAGCAGACCAAAGAGCCTTTCCCGGGTCTGGCCCCAGATGAGCAGAGACAGCAGACCGAGCAACAGCGCGGCCGAGGTGACCATCCAGGTGAGATCGACCTGCCACCAGTGCAGCCAGTGGTGTCGTTGCCAGATCGCATCCTGCGGACCGAGCCAGACCTGCGACAGACCGCTGATGCGCAAGGCCTCGCCTCTGACCTGGACGACCAGTTCATTGCGGTCCCATTCGGATTTGAGCAGTCCGGGCAGGATCGGCACCACGTGGGCATAGGTACCGGCATCGCTGTAGCCGGGATTGCTGTGCCAGCCTTCACCCGCGATTTCGTGCCCGTTGAGCAGCACCCGGAAGTGCACCCCCACCCGCGGCAGCAGCAGGGCCACGCCCGGGTCGCTATGAGCCGCCTCGGTCAATGCGGCGGGCAGCTCAATGCGGTAACTGGCCTCGCCAGTCCAGCGGCGGTGGCTGTTGTCCCAGGAATGGGGCAGCGACACGGTGGACGCATCTTCTGCGGACTCACCGGATTGCCACACCCTGGCCTCTGTGATCGGGACTGCCCCCTCCACCGAAGCCACCCGCGTCACCAGTGCCATGGTCAACAACATCAGGCTGACGAGCACCGCCGCCCAGAGCCAGGCAGGGACCCGCATCCACGCACGGACAGCATCCCGCTTCACAGCAACCCCCGCTCCTGCGCTGCCCGAAGCACCTGCACCCGGCTGTGCACCGACAGTTTTCGATAGAGGTTCTTGATGTGGGTACCGACCGTGGCAGGTGAGATCGAAAGCCTGGTGGCGATCTCCTTGTTCACGTACCCTTGTGCGACGAGCTTCAGGACCTCGGTTTCCCGCTCCGACAGTTGATGCTCAGGACTGGCGGTGATCGAGGCGTTCGGAACTTCCGGGCGGAATTGCCGAAGCAGCAGTCTGGCCAGAATGGGCGAGATGGGGGCGCCACCGGCGAGGATCTGATCGATGGCCGACAGGAGTTCGTCGTGCGTACAGCCTTTGAGCACGTAACCCGTGGCGCCCGACTGCAAGGCCTCGAGAAGGCGGGACTCCTCACCGAACACCGTAAAGACCAGCAATTCGGCGTCCGGACAGGCTCGCGCGAGCTGACGCATCAGATCCTCACCTCGTCCGTCGGGCAGGCCGAGGTCGACCAGGAACACATTGGCACCACTGACTGGCGCCATTTGAAGCGCCTGAACCACGCTGCCCGCGTGTCCAACCAGTTGCCAACCAGGACGTCCATCCAGGGCCTGCGTCACAAAGGACAGGATGGTGGGATCGTCTTCAATCAGGTAGATGCGTGCTTCAACGTGCATGTGGGGTCACGGCGGACAACATACACCGATGGTACCCAGCGGACAGAGCGTCTCAGGCGACATGGTCGAGACCCGGGGCACCCAGCAACCGTTCCTTGAGCCGGTGCAACTGGTCGCGCACCTGGGCCGCCTTCTCGAACTCCAGGTTGCGGGCATGCTCGAGCATCAGCTTCTCCAGCCGCTTGATCTCTCGCGCCAGGTCCTTCTCGCTCATGGCCTCGGCCTGTTCGCGCGCCGCCGCCTCGTTGGCCAGACGGTCGGCCTCCTTGCCGGCCTTTTCGCTGTACACCCCGTCGATCAGGTCCTTGACGCGCTTGTTCAGCGCCTTGGGCGTGATGCCGTTCGCTTCGTTGAAGGCCTGCTGTTTGGTGCGCCGCCGCTCGGTCTCGTCAATGGCTTTTTTCATCGAGTCGGTGATGCGGTCGGCGTACAGGATGGCACGCCCGTTGAGGTTGCGCGCCGCACGGCCAATCGTCTGGATCAGGCTGCGCTCGGCGCGCAGGAAGCCCTCCTTGTCGGCATCCAGGATGGCCACCAGCGACACCTCGGGAATGTCCAGGCCTTCGCGCAGCAGGTTGATGCCCACCAGCACATCGAAGGCACCCAGGCGAAGGTCGCGGATGATCTCAACCCGTTCGACCGTGTCCACATCGCTGTGCAGGTAGCGGACCTTGACGCCGTTTTCGGTCAGGTAGTCGGTCAGCTGCTCGGCCATGCGCTTGGTCAGCGTGGTGATGAGCACCCGCTCGTTCTTCTCCACGCGGATGCGGATTTCCTGCAGCACGTCGTCCACCTGGTGGGTGGCGGGGCGCACCTCAATGGCCGGGTCCACCAGGCCGGTAGGCCGCACCACCTGCTCGACCACCTTGCCGGCGTGCTGCTTTTCGTAGTCGGCCGGAGTGGCCGACACGAAGATGCACTGGCGCATGCGCGCCTCGAACTCCTCGAATTTCAGCGGGCGGTTGTCCAGCGCGCTGGGCAGACGGAAGCCATACTCGACCAGCGTGGTCTTGCGCTGGCGGTCGCCGTTGTACATGGCATTGAGCTGGCCGATCATCTGGTGACTCTCGTCCAGGAACATGATCGCGTCGCGCGGCAGGTAGTCGGTCAGCGTCGCTGGGGGATCCCCAGGCTGGCTGCCGGCCAAGTGACGCGAGTAGTTCTCGATGCCCTTGCAGTGGCCGACCTCGCTGAGCATTTCCAGATCGAAGCGGGTGCGCTGTTCCAGCCGCTGGGCCTCGACCAGCTTGCCCATGCCCACCAGTTCCTTGAGACGCTGCTCCAGCTCGGCCTTGATCGACTCAACGGCGTTGAGCACCTGCTCGCGCGGCGTCACGTAGTGGCTGCTGGGGAACACGGTGAAGCGCGGGATCTTCTGCCGCACCTTGCCCGTCAGGGGATCGAACAACTGAAGGCTCTCGATCTCGTCGTCGAACAGCTCGATGCGGATCGCCATCTCGGAATGTTCTGCCGGGAAGACGTCGATGGTGTCGCCCCGCACCCGGAACTTGCCACGGGAGAAGTCCTGCTCATTGCGGGTGTACTGCATGCGCACCAGCTGCGCGATCATGTCCCGCTGTCCCGCCTTGTCGCCCACGCGCAGGGTCATCACCATCTGGTGGTAGCTCTCGGGCTTGCCGATGCCGTAAATGGCCGAAACGGTGGCCACGATCACCACGTCGCGCCGCTCCAGAATGCTCTTGGTACAACTCAGCCTCATCTGTTCGATGTGCTCGTTGATCGCGCTGTCCTTCTCGATGAACAGGTCGCGCTGCGGCACATAAGCCTCTGGCTGGTAGTAGTCGTAGTAGCTGACAAAGTACTCGACCGCGTTCTTGGGGAAGAACTCTCGGAACTCCGAATAGAGTTGCGCGGCCAGTGTCTTGTTGGGCGCAAACACGATGGCCGGTCGCCCGATGCGGGCGATCACGTTGGCCATGGTGAAGGTCTTGCCCGAACCGGTCACGCCCAGCAGGGTCTGGAACACCTCGCCGTCCTCGATGCCCTCGACCAGACCTGCAATCGCCGTGGGCTGATCACCCGCTGGCGGATACGGCTGGAACAGCTCGAAGGGCGAACCCGGAAAGCGCACAAATTCACCCGCCTGGGCAGCGGCATCGTCGACCAATGTCAGGGGAACAGCAGACACAGCGTTCATGGCGGATAAAATTGCGGGTTAACCCGACAGCGTACCGCAAACCGGATGCGCTGGGTGGGTTGAACCGATCACCTCCGCCGCCGAGCAACCAACCCTTCAGGACGCCTGACATGTCTCTGTTTTCCGCCGTCGAAATGGCCCCCCGCGACCCGATCCTGGGTCTGAACGAGCAGTTTGCTGCCGACACCAACCCCAACAAGGTCAACCTGGGCGTGGGCGTGTACTTCGACGACAACGGCAAGTTGCCCCTGCTGCAGTGCGTGCAGGCCGCCGAAAAGGCCATGATGGACAAGCCGTCTCCACGTGGCTACCTCCCCATTGATGGCATCGTTGCCTATGACAACGCGGTCAAGGCGCTGGTCTTCGGTGCCGAATCCGATGTGGTCAAGAGCGGCCGTGTCGCCACCGTGCAGGCCATCGGCGGCACCGGCGGTCTCAAGATCGGCGCCGATTTCCTCAAGAAGGTCAGCCCGGATGCCAAGGTGCTGATCAGCGACCCGAGCTGGGAAAACCACCGTGCCATCTTCCAGAACGCCGGCTTCGAAGTGGGCAGCTACCGCTACTACGACGCCGCGACCCGCTCGGTCAATTTCGAGGGCATGCTGGCCGACCTGAACGCTGCCGCCCCCGGCACCATCGTGGTCCTGCACGCCTGCTGCCACAACCCCACCGGCTACGACATCACCGCTGCCCAGTGGGACCAGGTGATTGCCGTCGTCAAGGCCAAGGGCCTGACCGCCTTCCTGGACATGGCCTACCAGGGCTTCGGTCACGGCATCGCCGAAGACGGGGCCGTGATCGGCAAGTTTGTGGCCGCTGGCCTGAACATCTTCGTGTCCACCTCTTTCTCCAAGAGCTTCAGCCTCTACGGTGAGCGCGTCGGCGCCCTGTCCGTCGTGGCCTCCGACAAGGACGAAGCCGCCCGTGTGCTGAGCCAACTCAAGATCGTCATCCGCACCAACTACTCCAACCCGCCCACCCACGGCGGTGCGGTGGTCGCTGCGGTGCTGACCCACCCCGAACTGCGTGCCCTGTGGGAAAAAGAGCTGGGTGAAATGCGCGTTCGCATCAAGGAAATGCGCCAGAAGCTGGTGGATGGCCTGAAAGCGGCCGGCGT
>JAJPEW010000221.1 GCA_021166755.1 Hydrogenophaga sp.
GCCAGCGGCACCGTGGTGTCGATGGTCAGCCCCTGCAGGGGCGGTTCGCTGCTGACCCTGGCCTGGCCGTCGTCCGGGGTGAAGCGAAGGATCACCGACTTGAAGTTCACCAGCAGGGCATCAGGCGCGGCGTTGTAGGGGCGCAGCGCCTCACCGTCGAATTCACCCGGGTCCCGGGGAGGCAATTCGAAGGCGCTGTGATCCAGCACCATGTCGCCCACGATCACCTGCACGCCACGCGCCTGCAGCGCGGCGAACGCTTCCTGCAGCCGTTCGATGACCAGCTTGGGGTCGCCGTCGCCGCGCACATAAAGATTGCCTCGGAGCGCGCCCTGATGCACCCGGCCATCGGTGTAGAAGCGGGTGGTCCAGGTGAATTCCGGCCCCAGCAGATCGATGGCGGCGTAGGTGGTCACCAGTTTCATCACCGACGCGGGATTGACCTCGGTCTCCGCGCGATGACGGACGCGATCAGCCGCGCGTGGATCGACCGGCACCACCAGGGCCGACAGGGCGTTGTCCGGAATCTGGGCACGCTGGAGGGCCTGTGCCACCGGCGCAGGCAGGGCCGCCGGGCGCTCCGGACTCTGGGCGCAGGCCGGCAGCCCCGTCAGCAGGGTCAGAGCCAGAGCGGCACCCACGTGCCTGCGCATGAGAAACATCAGCCGAGAGACCATGGCCCTGATTATCGGTGGGGCTGGCCGATAATCGGGTGCATGACAATGCCCCACCGCTTCCTGTGCATCGATGCCAGCACCGACACCCTGTCGGTGGCGGTGGGTACCGGTCGTCCCGGTGACCCGGTGCACGAGCACAGCGGACCCGGTGCGGCGCAGTCGTCGGCCACCCTGCTGCCGGTGATCCAGACCCTGCTGGCCCAGGCCGGCTGGCGGCTGGATGACCTGGATGGCATCGTGTTCGGTCGCGGGCCGGGCTCCTTCACGGGGCTGCGAACCGCTTGTGCCGTGGCACAGGGGCTGGCCTATGGCGTGCGCAGCGCGCGCCACCCCCGGGGTCTTCCCCTGTTGCCCCTGGACACGCTGGCAGCGGTGGCTGAAGAGGCGCGCGGGCTGCGGCGTCAGGCGGGGCTGCCCGTGCCGGAAGTGGTGGTGGCCATGCTGGACGCGCGCATGGACGAGATCTATCTGGCCATCGAGGCGCCGGGCCAACCTGAGCTGGCGCGGCCTCGCCTGTGCGCCCCGGACGCCTTGGCGGCCCACCTCGCAGCAGTCCTGCCCGACGCCCAGCGATCGGTGCTGCTCGCGGGCAATGTGTTCGGCCCCTATGCCGAGCCGCTGGCCCAGCTCGCTGGTGAGCGGCAAGCTGCGCTGCCGACCGCGTCGGCCCTGCTGCGGCTGGCCCCTGGAGCCTGGCAGGCAGGCTGCGCCGTGGATGCCCGGGAAGCCTTGCCCCTGTATGTGCGCGACAAGGTGGCCCTGACCACCGCCGAACGCGAGGGGCAGCGGTGACGGCAGCCACGGTATCTTCTGCCTTGGCTGGCGCCGGTGTGCCCTGGCCGCAAGATCTGGGGGCCCATGCCTCCCGCCGGGTCACGTTCCAGCCCATGAGCGACGGCGACCTGGAAGCGGTTCACGAACTGGAGAAGCAGGCCTATCCGATGCCCTGGTCCCGGCGGCATTTCGCCGACTCCATCGCGGCGGGCTATCAGGCGGTCATGCTGCTGGGGGAGCTCATGCCTGGCGATACCCCCACGCCCGGGCTGGTGCCACCGCGTGTCCTGCTGGGCTATCTGGTGGCGATGTCGGGCTACGAAGAGGTGCATCTGCTGAACATCACGGTGGCGCCAGCGCACCAGCACCAGGGCTGGGGCCGCTTCCTGCTGGATGCGCTCGCGCTCTGGTCGAGCGGGCAGGGTGCCCACTCGCTGTGGCTGGAGGTGCGACAGGGCAACGCGCCTGCGCGCCGGCTGTATGAGCGCTACGGCTTTGCCACTGCCGGGGTGCGAAGGGCCTATTACCCGACGGCCCACGGGCAGCGCGAGGATGCCGTGGTGATGTGCCTGAACCTGAAGGCCTCCGAGGAGTCTGCGGCATGAGCGTGGTCGACGAGCCCTCCTGGGTCAGTGGGCTGGATGCCCGCCAGCGCGCCATGCTGGCCGAGATGGGGGTGAAGGTCTGGGCACCCAAGTCGGCGCCCGCCCCTGCCGCGCAGGCATCCACCGATGACACGCCCACCCGTGCTGATGAGGGAGCCCCAGCGCGCGCGCCAGCAACGCCGGTGGCAGTGCCGCGCCCCGTGACATCTCCTGCCGAGGCCGTGCCGGCGCCGCTTTCCGCGCCTGCCGACCCGGTGTTGCCCGATGACCGCGCGGCCCGCATCGCCGCGCTGGATTGGCCATCACTGCAGGAGACGGTGGCGGCCTGCGAGGCGTGCGGCCTGTGCCGCAGCCGGCGACACACCGTTTTCGGTGTCGGTGATTCTCAGGCTGACTGGATGGTGATCGGTGAAGCGCCGGGCGAGCAGGAAGATCTCAAGGGCGAGCCTTTTGTCGGGCCAGCGGGCCAGTTGCTCGACCGGATGCTGCACGCGGTCGGACGCAGCCGCACCGAAGGCGGCGAGCGGGGTGTCTACATCGCCAACGTCCTCAAGTGCCGCCCTCCGGCCAACCGCAACCCGCAGCCCGAGGAGGTGGTGCGCTGCGAGCCCTACCTGCGCCGGCAGGTGGCCCTGGTCCAGCCGAAGATCATCCTGGCCATGGGCCGTTTCGCGGTGCAGTCCCTGCTGCGCACCGACGAGCCGATCGGGCGTCTGCGCGGCCGGGTGCACCGCTACGAGGGTGTGCCGGTGATCGTCACCTACCACCCGGCCTACCTGCTGCGCAACCCGGCCGACAAGGCCAAGTCCTGGGCCGACCTGTGTCTGGCCATGGACACGGTGGACACTCAGTGAATCGCTGCCGCCTTGCGCGCCGGCCATAGCACCAGCGAAATGGCGGCCATCACCAGCAGCACGGCGGTCCAGTCCTGCCAGTGCAGCACCTCACCCAGCCACCAGGCACCGCTGAAGACACCCAGCACCGGGATCATCATCACCGACAGGGTGGAGGCGATCGGCGGCAGCTCTCGCGCCATCATCAGCCACACCACCTGGGCAAAGGCAAACACGCCGACCGCGTTGTAGACGATGGCGCCCCAGACCGGGGCGGGCGGCACGGCCCAGGCGTCGCGCTCGAACAGCACCGACAGCAGGCTCATCCACACCGTGGTCAGCAGGGTCATCCAGAACGAGATCGCCAACGTCGGTGCCGGGATCTGCGTGCGGCGCATCTGCTGGGTGCCCAGTGCCCAGGTCGCGGCGGCCACCAGCATCATCGCCACACCCATCGGTTTGCCGGACAGCGCGGTGATTTCGTGCCACAGCAGCAGGACCACGCCGGCGGCGGCGGCCGCCACGCCGGTCCATGCCCGGGCGGCCAGCCGCTGGTTGAACCAGATCGAGCCGATCACCGCCGAAAACACCGGCATGGTGTAGCCCAGGATCGCCGCCCGTCCGCTGGACAGCGACTGGATCGCCAGAATGGCCAGGGTGTGCCAGAAAAACATGTTGAACACCGTGAGCACACCCAGCTCGCGCCAGTGTTCGCGCCCGATGCGCAGCGGCACGCGCCGCCAGGCCAGGAACAGCCACAGCAGCGGCAGGCCCAGCCACATGCAGATGGTGCGGAAGGTCAGCGGCGGGTAGCCGGTGACGCCGAATTTCATGATCGGCCAGTTCAGCCCCCACACCACGGTGAGGAGCACCAGCAGGACCAGCTGTTGACGCGAAAGGGCATGCATGCACGCATCTTAGGGGCAGGGCACACCGCCCTGTGGCAAGGCGACCACTAAAATCCGCCGCATGACCTTCCTCGACATGCTGCGCGGCGCCGAGCGCCAGAACCGTTCCCTGCTGTGTGTGGGGCTCGATCCCGATCCGGGCAAGTTTCCCGCCGGCATGAAGGGCGATGCCTCCCGCATCTACGACTTCTGCGCCGCCATTGTCGAGGCCACGGCCGATCTGGTCATCGCCTTCAAGCCGCAGATCGCCTATTTCGCCGCGCACCGCGCCGAGGACCAGCTCGAACGCCTGATGACCCACATGCGTGCGGTGGCGCCGCGTGTGCCGGTGATCCTGGATGCCAAGCGCGGTGACATCGGCAGCACCGCCGAGCAGTATGCGATCGAGGCTTTCGAGCGCTACGGCGCGGACGCGGTCACGCTCTCGCCGTTCATGGGCTTCGATTCGGTCCATCCCTACCTCAAGTACCAGGGCAAGGGTGCCTTCCTGCTGTGCCGCACGTCCAACCCCGGCGGGGACGACTTGCAGAACCAGCATCTGGCTTCGGTCGACGGTCAGCCGCGCGTGTACGAGCACATCGCCCGCCTCGCGCAGGGTCCCTGGAACCTCAATGGCCAGCTCGGTCTGGTGGTGGGCGCCACCTACCCGGCCGAGATCGATCGCGTGCGCGAGCTGGCGCCCACGCTGCCCCTGCTGATTCCGGGGGTGGGCGCGCAGGGCGGTGATGCGGTGGCCACCATCCGCGCCGGCTACCGTGCCGCCAGTGGCAACACGACCGGGCCGGTGATCGTCAATTCCTCGCGGGCGGTGCTCTACGCCTCCCCGGGCGAGGACTTTGCCGCGGCCGCGCGCCGCGAGGCCGAACGCACCCGAGCGTTGCTCGACTCGGCCAAGGCGGGCTGACATGAAGCTCTATGTCGCGGCCCGTGCGCCCAACCCCCGGCGGGTGCAGATGTTCCTGGCCGAGAAGGGCGTCCATGACCTGGATCAGATCGAGGTCGACCTGAATGCCCAGGAGCACAAGTCCGAGTCGTTCCGCGCCAAGAGCCCGCTGGCTCGCGTGCCAGCGCTGGAGTTCGATGATGGGCGCGTGCTGACCGAAACCCGGGCCATCTGCACCTACCTGGAAGGCCTGCACCCCGAGCCCAACCTGATGGGACGGGACGCCACCGAGCGAGCCTTCATCGAGATGGCCGACCGCCGTATCGAGTGGTATTTCATGCTGCCGATTGCCCATGCGGTGCGGCACACCCATCCCGGACTTGCGCCGCTGGAACAACCTCAGTTTCCCGAGTTCGGCCTTTCGCAGGCAGGCAAGGCGCGCGAGACGGCGGCCTGGCTCGACGGCGAACTGCAGCGCCAGCCCTGGATCGCCGGCGACCGGTTCACCATCGCCGACATCACCGCCTTCTGTGCGCTCGAGTTCGCGCGCCTCATGCGCTTCAAGCCCGCTGACGAGGGGTTGAAGGCGCTGCAGGCCTGGCGCGACCGAGTGGCCGCACGGCCGTCCGCCGGGATCTGATCCGCCAGCTATTCGAGCGGCCCCGGGCGTGTGCTCTCGAACTGAGCCCGGGCGGTGCTGGCCAGTGCCATCTCGCCGGGTGTCTCCGGTGTCCACTGGCTGACGGGTACCGGTTCGCCCTGCTCATCCACGGCCAGGTAGACCATCAGGCATTCGGCGGTGGGCAGCATGCGGCGTCCGGTCATCGGGCCGCTGCGCAGCTCGACGGCGATGTTCATGTTGGATTGTCCGGTGAAGGCCAGACGGGCCTGAACTTCCACCAGATCACCCAGCCGCACCGCTCGGCGAAAGCGGATGCTGCTGGCGTAAACCGTCAGGCAGGGGCCGGCGGCCCACCGCGTGGCACAGGCGTGACCGGCCTGGTCGATCCACTTCATGAGGGTGCCGCCGCTGACGGCTGCACCGCCCTCCACATGTGAGCCGTCTACCGGAAAGCGCAGGGTGATCGTCGACATCGCCACTCCCTTGCGGCGCGGCAGGGCGCACCGTGAGGGTATTGTCTGCAGCTCCACCGTACCGGCCAAGCGCTTGTTGCACTGGGTTACGGCTGTATCAGTGATCGAACATGGCCAGATCCCTCAGCGAGCGCTCGATGCCGGGCAGACGGCGCATCTCCAGGCGCTCCAGGGCATCGATACGGCCGAGGAGGCGATCGCGCACCTCCACGGGGGCTGGAGCCAGCCGCTCCCGCGCGGTAGCAAGATCGTTGAGCCAACCCAGCACGTCCTGGGCGCGTGCCAGCGCGCGAGTGGCCTGGCGGACTTCGTCTGGCGGCAGCAGGCAGGCCAGGCTTTCCAGGGTGTAGCGTTCTTTCTTGAGGGACAGACGCAGTTCATGCCGGGCCTCGGGCCCGCTGCGCAAGGCCTGCGAGGCCTCCCGGCGCAGGTCCTGATGTGCCTTGGCCATCACCTGGCGAGCCCACCGGTCCAGGCGGGTGGGCCGTCCGTTCGGCGCGTCGACCGGCAGGCCGTGAAGACCGCGGGCCAAGGCCAGCAGCATCTGGGCCTGTGTCGGGTTGGCCAGTGCAGCCCGAGCGCGTGCCCAGGCGGCTTCCCGCTGGCCATGGACCCAGGGCTGGCAGATCGCCAGCTCACCCTCGTCTGTCAGCAGGCGAGGCAGCCAGTCCGTTTCCAGCACGTCCCATTCGCGCACCTCGCCGAGCAGCGCGGCCAGCTGTTGGCATTGCCGGCCCCAGTGGCGGGCAAACCGCTCGGGCAACCAGGGCCGGAACAGGCGCAGCGAGGTCCGAAGCCGGCGCAAAGCCACACGACTCTGGTGCACGATTTCCGGCTGGGTCCAGGCCTGCGCATCGAGCACCAGCCGCCCCAGGTTGGTCTGCAGCGGTGACAGGCAGGACCATGCCGTCGTCACAAAGGCCGCCCTGGGCGCCATGTCCGGCGTGATGACGGGTGCGCCGGCGCGAGCCGCCTGCAGCGGTCCCCCTTCGAACAGTGCCAGGCCGCGCTGGGCCTTGCTCAGGTCGGACGGCATCAGCCAGAGTCCGGTGTTCGGCTCGCCCTGTACAGGCAATGCCAGATCCATGGCCAGGCTGAACAGGGCGGTCACAGGACCTGCCTTGAGCTCCAGTTCGATTTCCTGCAGGCGCTCGGATCGCCCGCCCTGTCCGGTCCCGGCGCTGATCTGACCGTCGTCCAGCGCCATTTCGATCACGGCGCCCTCGTGGTCGAGCGTCCAGCTTCGGCGCACGAAGTCGGTCTGGAACACCGGTACCAGCCGGCCCGCCAGTCTGCTGAGCACGTCTGCCAGCGGGTGGTCTTCCAGCAGGGCACGGAAATCGGGCTCGCCG
>JAJPEW010000223.1 GCA_021166755.1 Hydrogenophaga sp.
TGCTGGCCGCCGAGCAGGCCCTGCGGGATGACCCGGTGGCCAGGGCCTATTTCTACCGGCCGGACGGCCAGCCCCACCCGGTGGGCCACCGATTGCGCAACCCGGAACTGGCCGAGGTGCTGCGCCAGCTCGCCCGACGAGGCCCCGAGGCCATGCAGGACGGGCCGGTGGCCGACGCCATCGTGCAGAAGGTGCGAGAGCATCCGTCCCGCCCTGGCGCGCTGGACCAGGCGGACCTGCGGGCCTACACGCCACGCGAACGCGAGCCCTTGTGCTTTGACCATGCAGCGCCACCGCGCCCGCTGCGCATCTGCGGATTTCCGCCGCCCAGTTCGGGGGCCTTGGCAATCGGGCAGATACTGGGCCTCCTGGCAAGAGCGCCGGGTAATGCGCTGGCACTGGGAGGCACACCCGATGCCGCCTGGCTGCACACCTACACCGAGGCGTCCCGCCTGGCGTTTGCCGACCGCGCCCGCTACGTGGCGGATCCAGAGATGGTGGCGCCACCGGCGGGGCGCTGGCAAAGCCTGCTCGATCCTGTCTACCTGGACGAACGGGCCCGGCTGATCGGACCCAAGCGCGCCGCCCGGGTGGAGGCCGGCGAGCCCACCGGCAGGGTCTCAGCGTGGGCACCCATGCCCGAACAACCCGAATACGGCACAAGTCACATCAGCGTGGTGGACGCCCATGGCAACGCCCTGGCCATGACCACGACCATCGAAGCGGGCTTCGGATCACGGCTGATGGTCAGCACGAATCCCGCGCGCCCCGGCGGGTTCCTGCTGAACAACCAGCTGACCGATTTCAGCTTTGTCCCGGCCGACGAAAGTGGTCGCCCCGTCGCCAACCGGGTGGAGCCGGGCAAGCGCCCGCGTTCGTCCATGTCCCCTACCCTGGTGTTCGACCGGGCCACGGGCGAGTTGCTGATGAGCACCGGCAGCCCTGGCGGCGCGCTCATCATCCACTTCACCGCCAAGACCCTGCTGGGCACCTGGCACGGCGGACTATCGCCCCAGTCGGCCATCGATCTGCCCAACTTCGGCAGCCTCGGAGGACCGGTCCTGCTGGAAGCCGAGCGCTTCCCCGCCAGCACCGTCCAGGCCCTGGAGCAACGGGGTCACACGGTCAACCAGGTCCCCATGCCCAGTGGCATCCAGGCGCTGCAGCGTGCGCCGGACGGTCGCTGGCTGGGGGGCGCCGACCCCCGACGCGAGGGTCTGGTGGCCGGAGACTGATCCGCTTGGTGGCAGGACGGCGGGGGATCAGACGTCGATGGCCGACGCGGAACCGGCCCGCTTGCGCAGTTCGAACTTCTGGATCTTGCCGGTGCTGGTCTTGGGCAGTTCACCGAACACCACGTAGCGCGGCACCTTGAAACCGGCCAGGTGCTGCTTGCAGTGGGCCACGATGTCCTCGGGACGGGTCTGCGCCCCGAGCTTGAGCTCCACGAACGCGCAAGGGGTTTCCCCCCACTTGGGATCGGGACGGGCCACCACCGCAGCCGCCAGCACATCCGGGTGACGGTACAGCACATCCTCGACTTCGATGGACGAGATGTTTTCGCCGCCCGAGATGATGATGTCCTTGCTGCGGTCCTTGATCTTGAAGTAGCCGTCGGCGTACTGCACGGCCAGATCGCCGCTGTGGAACCAGCCGCCGGCAAACGCCTCGGCCGTCGCCTTGGGGTTCTTGAGATAGCCCTTCATGGCGATGTTGCCCTTGAACATGATCTCGCCCATGGTCTCGCCATCCTGCGGCACCGGCTGCATGGTCTCGGGGTTGAGCACCCGCACGTCACGCTGCAGGTGGTAGCGCACGCCCTGCCGGGCGTTGAGCCGGGCACGCTCGCCGATGTTCAGTTCGTTCCAGGCATCATGCTTGGCGCAGACGGTGGCCGGGCCATACACCTCGGTCAGGCCGTAGACGTGGGTCAGGTCGAAGCCCATCTGCTCCATGCCTTCGATCATCGAGGCGGGCGGTGCGGCCCCGGCGACCATGGCCTTGACGCCGGCCGGGATGCCTTCCTTCATGGCCGCGGGCGCGTTGACCAGCAGGCCCTGCACGATGGGGGCACCGCAGTAGTGCGTCACGCCGTGCTCCCGCATCAGGTCGAAGATGGTCTGGGCCTCCACCCGGCGCAGACACACGTTGACGCCCGCGCGCGCCGCCACCGTCCAGGGGAAGCACCAGCCGTTGCAGTGGAACATGGGCAGGGTCCAGAGGTAGACCGCGTGCTTGGGCATGTCCCATTCCAGGATGTTGCTGATGGCGTTGATGGCGGCCCCACGGTGGTGATAGACCACGCCCTTGGGGTTGCCGGTGGTGCCACTGGTGTAGTTCAGGGCGATGGCATCCCATTCGTCGCCGGGCAGTTGCCAGGCAAAGGCCGGATCACCGCCGGCGAGGAAGGCCTCGTAGGTGGTGCTGCCGATGGACTGGCTCTCGCCGGTGAACAGCGGATCCTGCACGTCAATCACCAGCAGCGGAGTGGTGGACTGGCGCAGCTGGAGGGCCTTGGCCATGGTGCTGGCGAACTCGGGATCCACGATCACCGCTTTCGCCTCGCCATGGTCCAGCATGAAAGCGATGGCCTCCGGGTCCAATCGGGTGTTCAGGGTGTTGAGCACGGCACCGGCCATGGGCACGCCAAAGTGGGCCTCAACCATTGGTGGCGTGTTGGGCAGCATCACCGCGACGGTGTCGTTCTTGCCGATGCCCGCGCGCTGCAGGGCACTGGCCAGCTGGCGGGTGCGCACATAGGTCTGCGCCCAGGTCTGGCGCAGCCCCCCGTGCACGATGGCCAGCCGGTCGGGATAGACCTCGGCCGTGCGCTCGATGAAGGACAGCGGGGACAGGGGGGCGAAGTTGGCCTCGTTGCGGGGCAGGTCCTGGTCGTAGATGCTTGTCATGCGCGGTATCTCCTGAGGGTGTTCATGTCATGTTGGAGAATAGCCCCGTGGCCATACCCCAGTCTTTCATCCAGGACCTGCTTGCCCGCGTCGACATCGTCGATGTGGTGGGCAAGCACGTCCAGCTCAAGAAAGGCGGCGCCAACCTGATGGGCTTGTGTCCCTTTCATGGCGAGAAGTCACCTTCCTTCAGCGTCAGTCCGTCCAAACAGTTCTACCACTGCTTCGGCTGCGGCGCCAACGGCAACGCCATCGGCTTCCTGATGGAGCACACGGGGATGAACTTCGTGGAAGCGGTCAAGGATCTGGCCCAGCAGGTAGGCCTGCAGGTGCCCGAGGAAGACGTGTCGCCCCAGGACCGCGAACGTGCCGCACGGCAACGCCAGAAGCAGGCCACGCTGACCGATGTGCTGGAGAAGGCGGCGGTGGCGTATCAGAAAGCCCTGAAGGCTTCGCCCAGGGCGGTGGCCTACCTCAAGGGTCGGGGCCTGTCGGGCCAGATCGCCAAGACCTTCGGCCTGGGCTATGCCCCGGAAGGCTGGCGGCATCTGGCCAATGTGTTCCCCGACTACGCCGAGCCGCTGCTGGTGGAGTCCGGGCTGGTGATCGAGCACGAGGACGAAAAGGGTGCCGACGGACAGGCCAAGCGCTACGACCGTTTCCGGGACCGGGTCATGTTTCCCATCCGCAACGTCAAGGGCGAGTGCATCGGCTTCGGCGGCCGGGTGCTGGACAAGGGCGAACCCAAGTACTTGAACTCGCCGGAAACACCGGTGTTCAGCAAGGGGCGGGAGCTGTATGGCCTGTTCGAGGCGCGCACCGCCATCCGCCAGCACGGCTACGCCCTGGTGACCGAGGGCTACATGGACGTGGTGGCGCTGGCGCAACTGGGGTTTGCCAATGCGGTGGCCACGCTGGGCACCGCCTGCACACCCGACCATGTGCAGAAGCTGTTCCGGTTCACCGATGCGGTGGTGTTCAGCTTCGACGGCGACGCCGCCGGCCGCCGCGCCGCGCGCAAGGCCCTGGACGCCGCCCTGCCCCTGGCCACCGACACCCGCAGCGTCAAGTTCCTGTTCCTGCCCACCGAGCACGACCCGGACAGCTTCATCCGTGAGCACGGGGCCGACGCCTTTGCTGAACGGGTGCGCGAAGCCCTGCCGCTGTCGCGCTTCCTGCTGGAGGCCGCCTCGGCCGACTGCGACACCGGCAGCGCGGAGGGACGGGCCCGCATGGCCAGCCAGGCTCGCCCCCTGTGGAGCGCCCTGCCTGACGGCGCGCTCAAGCGCCAGCTGCTGGGCGACATCGCCCAGGCGGTGGGCATCGCCAGCCAGGACCTGCTGCAGCTTTGGCAGGCCGCCCCACCGTCTGGCCGCCCCCGCCGGGAAGCAGCCACCGGCGCCGCCCTCCAGGACAATACGGAGGCGCCGATGAACCACACCAGCGCCTACACCCCCACAGCCCGGCCGGGCGTCCCGTCCTACCGGCAGGACAGCGGGGCATCGACCCGATATCCATCGCGGGGTGGCGGCAAATGGCGTCGGGAACCGCCCCCGCCGCCCCGCATGCTGGGTGAACAGCGCGCCAGCGTCACCCGCGCCGACCGGGCCGTGGGCCTCCTCCTGGCCAACGCCCAGGCGTGGGACAGCCTTTCGGCGGACGACCATGCGATGCTGGCCCACCTGCCCGCGCCCCACGGCAGCGTCTTTGCCTGGCTGGAGGCGCAAATCCACGAACACGGCCCCATGCCCTGGGCGGTGCTGCGGGAAGCCTTGCGCGGCCACGAACACGAAGCCTTCGTCTGTGCCGAGGTCGAGCAGGTGACCATGGGTGCCGACACCGAGGCCGAGCTCTCGGAGCTGGCCGGCGTGATGGACCTGCTGCGCATCGACGCCCTGAGTGCGCAGGCGGCGGTGCTGGCCGCCCGGGTGCAGCAGGGTGACCGTGGCGCATTTGATGAATTCAAGCGACTGAACGAGCGCATCAAGCACTTGAAATCGGGTCAACCGGTATAATGTAGGGTTTGCACCGCAAGCGCGACAGCAGCACCTCCGGCACCGGCCAACCTCACGCACGAGGTATCAGGGACATTCCCCCGGCCACCTCGGACGCCCCACGGGCACCGACGCAAACCCGCAAGGACTGCACACCAAATGTTCGCCCGACAGCTTGCAGCCCGCCTTTCCCGGCCGAAGGCGGGACTTGTGCCCGACAAAAACCACCGGAGCACCGCCCGCGGTGCGTCTTGGCGATTTTTGTGTGTCCCAGCCGGTTCCTTTCCTGACGTTTTTTGAGGTCCTCATGCCCGCGAAGAAGTCCAGTACGCCTGCCGTGTCCAGCACAAAAACCACCAAGAAAGCCAGCGCTGCCGCAGCGGCTCCGGAAGTGGCCAAAAAGAAAGCTGCTCCCCCCGTGACTGCCAAGACCACCAAGACGACCAAATCCAAGGCCGCCGCCACCGAAGAACTCGATGTGACAGCGGAAGCTGTTGCCGCACCCAAGAAGAAGCCTGGCCGTCCGGCCAAGGCCGCCGCCGCTGGCGACAAGCCCGCGGCCAAGCGCGGCCGCAAGCCCAAAGCCGCAGCGAAGAAGGAAGATGCCGACTTCGACGACGCCGACCTGAGCGACATCGAAGAGGACCTGACCGAGGAGGTCGTCGAAGAGGTGGTCGCCGATCCGGCTGCACCGGTCGAGAAGGTCAAGCCGCTGCGCATGAAGATCAGCAAGGCCAAGGAGCGCGCGCTGATGAAGGAATTCGGCCTGGACGACACCGTCCTGTCCGAAGAAGAAGCCCGGATGCGCCGCGAGCGCCTCAAGACCCTGATCAAGCTGGGCAAGACGCGCGGCTACCTGACACACGGCGAGATCAACGACCACCTGCCCGACAAGCTGGTCGAGGCCGAGACCCTGGAAGTCGTGGTCTCGCTGCTCAACGACATGGGCGTGGCCGTCTACGAACAGACGCCCGACGCCGAGACGCTGCTGCTGTCCAACTCCGGCCCGACCGCCGCGACCGAGGAAGAAGCCGAAGAGGAAGCCGAAGCCGCTCTGTCTACCGTGGACAGCGAGTTCGGCCGCACCACCGACCCGGTGCGCATGTACATGCGCGAGATGGGCACGGTGGAACTGCTGACCCGCGAAGGCGAAATCGAGATTGCCAAGCGGATCGAGGGCGGCCTCAACGACATGATGGCCGCCATCAGCGAAAGCCCGGCCACCATCGCCGAGCTGCTGGCCATGGCCGAAGAGATCCGCGAAGGCAAGGTCGTCATCTCCACCGTGGTGGACGGTTTTGCCGACGCCGACGAGGCCGATGACTATGTGGCCGAAGAAGACTTCGACGACTACGACGAAGCCGACGACGATGATGGCAAGGGCGGTTCCAAGGCGCTGTCGCGCAAGCTGGAAGAGCTCAAGCGCGAGGCACTGGAGCGCTTCGACAAGATCCGCACCCAGTTCGAGAAGCTGCACAAGGTCTACGACAAGGAAGGCTACGGCAGCGCCAGCTACATGAAGACGCAGCAGGGCATCACCGAAACCCTGATGACGATCCGCTTCACCGCCAAGGCCATCGAAAAGCTGTGCAGCACGCTGCGCGGTCAGGTGGACGAGGTGCGCAAGAAGGAGCGCGAGCTGCGCCGCATCATCGTGGACAAGTGCGGCATGCCACAGGAGAAATTCATCGCGGCCTTCCCCGAGAACCTGCTCAACCTCAAGTGGGTGGAGAAGGAAGCGGCCGCCGGCAAGCCCTGGAGCCCGGTGATGGAACGCAACATCCCCCCGATCCAGGAACTTCAGCAGGGCCTGCTGAACATCCAGAACAGCGTGGTGGTGCCACTGACCCAGCTCAAGGACATCCACAAGCGGATGAACGAAGGCGAGGCCAATTCGCGCGATGCCAAGAAGGAGATGATCGAGGCCAACCTGCGTCTGGTGATCTCGATTGCGAAGAAGTACACCAACCGTGGCCTGCAGTTCCTGGACCTGATCCAGGAAGGCAACATCGGCCTGATGAAGGCGGTGGACAAGTTCGAATACCGCCGCGGCTACAAGTTCTCGACCTACGCCACCTGGTGGATCCGTCAGGCCATCACGCGCTCG